>CAMPJH010000034.1 GCA_946886845.1 uncultured Sphingomonas sp.
GCCTAGCGTCGCAGCCGCGCAGAAGCGGCCATCGCCTCGAAATCGGTGAGCGCGCTCGGGAAATAGTGTGACCGGACGGCGTCGATCATGATCAGGTAGAGCCGTCCGTCGGTCACCACGCCCACCGCCCTGCCCTTGCGCCACACTTCGTCGCCGTCGAGATGCTCGAAGTCGAACTGAAAGCCGGGCTGGCCGAGAAACGGCCGTGGCTGCAGCGACAGAGTGCGGAAATCCACCGCTCCGCCGCGCACCCGGAAGGCGCTTTCGAGCATCGCCTGGATTTCCGGAGCCGTCATGTTCGAATGGAACCGCGGCACCTGCTGCGCGTCGCTCTTGTCGGTGCGGATGAGGAATTTGCCGTGCGGAAGCCCGCTGACGAAGGAGACGTTGTCGAGCAGCGGCCCGTTGAGCGTCCAATCCTCGACCCAGCGGACGTCGTCGAAGAAGATCCGGCGCTGGCGGTTCCACGGCCGCGGCGGAGTGACCGCCAGCGATCCGTCGCCGACGTTGACGCTGCGCGCCCGGACCAGGCTGTAGTAATTGCTGAAGCCGCCGCCGCCGTCGACGCAGGCGGACAGCGGCAGGGCCAAAGCGGCAATCGCAAGCTTGATGGTCCGGTTCATGGCTATCCCTAGCCGATCATCTGGCGGATGAAGGGCGCGTCGGTCGCGTCCGGCTTCATGGTCAGGTAGCGCGCCAGCGCCGCCCGCCCTTCCGGCTGCCGTCCCTGCCTGATCAGCGACAGTCCGTGCCAGCGGAATGCCTCCGGCGGGGCGTCGGGATAAGCGACGGCGATCGCATAGCTCTTTTCGGCGCGGGCCATGTCGCCCTCGCTGTCGCGGTTTCGAAGCCGCCAGATCTCACCTTCATAGAAGCGCAGCGGCCCGTTCCAGCCGTCGATCGCCAACGTCTCGATTACATATTGGCTTGCGCCGGGGTCGTTGAGCTTGACCTGGTCGTCGAGCATCATCTGCCGGATCGGGGCGATGGCTTCGAGGTAGCGCGTCCGGCCGGTATCGTAAGTCCGCCCAGGAACCGTCAGCTCCATCGCCGTCGCCCTGAGGTCGGCGAGGCGGCTATCCGCAGCGGGATGAGTATCGAACAGGCCGTAGCCGCGGTCACGGCGCTTGCGGCGATAGCGGGCGCTGGCATCGAGCTCGCCGATCAGCTGGCCCCAAGTGTTCGACATTTCGATCGGCGCATAGCCGGCCTCGGCGATCAGCTTGGCGCCCATCGCGTCGGCCTCGGCCTCGAGCTCCCGGCTGTAGCGGAACAGCGACAGGATGGCGCCGAGTTCGGCCAGCCGGACGAAGTCGCCGGTATAGACCCCGGCACCGGCGCCGCCGACTCCTGCGACCATTGCCCCGATCGACAGGAAGTCGGTCTTGCGGCGCATGTCGCGCCACTGGCGGATCATGTGGCGGCGCAGGAAATGACCGGACTCATGGGCAATCACCCCGGCCAGCTGCGCCTCGTTGCGCATCCGCAGCAGCAGGCCGGAGAAGACGATTGCGAAGCCGGTCGGGAACATCATCGCATTGAATTCGGGGATTCGCGCGACATAGATTCGCATGTCGCTGGCGGCGGGGCCGCCGACCTTGCCGATCAGGTCGCGGACATAAGCGGTGACGCCCTCGTCCTCGATCAGCAGGTTGGAGCCGGCGATTTCCTCCTCGACTCGCTCCATCTGCTGCCACAGGCCCTGCTCGTCCTTGTCGGGGGGGCGGTAGCCGGGGCCGATCAACGGCACCATGTCGGCCGGCCGGATTCGCGCCTGCGCCACCCCGGCCATCGACGCCGCGGCAAGCGCTCCGCCGCCGGCCAGCAGCGAGCGACGGTCGATTGCGCAGCGGACGCACATCAGCGCTGCGCCTTTTTCGCTCGGCGAATGTCGAGGCCAGGCTTCATCCGGCCGAGCAGCCGCTCGACCATTTGCGCCGCGCCGTCGGGCGTTCGGATGTCGCCCAGATTGATCCCGGCAACCTGCGTGCCGGTCTGGAGCACGTTGAACCACACCACCTCGCCGGTCTTGAGGTCGACCAGCGAAGCATAAGCCAGCTGGCCGCCGCCGCCGATATTGGGAGCGCAAAAGCCGACGGCGCAGCCGGCGATGCCGAGCACCTGCAGCGCGACCCGCCCGGTGGATGCGAAGCTGTCCTCGGCGTGCAGGAACAGCATATAGTCGAAGCCGGCTCTCTCGCCGAATTCGACCGCGTCGCGCCCGAGCGTATATTCGAGGCCTCGGCGGCTCTTGGTCGGCAGATAGACGCCGAGATATTTGTGATAGACGATCGACTGGGCGACGACATAGTTGAGCCGCTCGATCTCGGCGGCCGTCTCGGCGTCGACTCCCGGGACGTCGCTCCTGCGCTCGACGACCAGCACGTCGCCGCCGCGCTGCGCCTGCTGCGCCTTGATCGCCGCGATGATGTTGGCCCGCGCGGCCTCGGTCCAGTCGGCGCGCGGCTCGGTCATCCCGCCGGTAGTGACCGATCCCACGCTGACGTCCGGCCGAAGGACCAGCAGCTTGTACTCGCCCTGCGGCGGAGTGAATTGCAGGTCGGCATATTGGCGCGTCTGCACGCAGGCGCTCGCCGAGACGCTCAGCGCGGCGGCGATCGCGATGCCCGATGGACGCATGGACGAATTCTCCCCGGCGGCCGCCGCGTGACGGCCCGCCCTCGAAACCCACTCAACTCCAATTGCAGGAAAACCGCAAGCTTTTGAACGGCCTAGCTAGTCGAGCTTGGCCCGCAACCGTTCGTTGACGATCTTGGGATTGGCCTTGCCGCCCATCGCCTTCATCACCTGGCCGACGAAAAAGCCGAACAAAGGCGCCTTGCCGCCCTTATACTCGGCGACCTTGTCGGCGTTGGCGGCGAGGATCTCGTCGATCCGTGCGTCGATCTCGCCGGTGTCGCTGGTCTGCTTGAGTCCGCGCTTCTCGACGATTTCGGCGGCACCCTCGCCGGTCTCGAGCATGATCTCGAACACCTGCTTGGCAAGCGTGCTCGACAAGGTGCCGTCGGCGACCAGCTTCAACAACTCCGCGGCCTGGGCCGGGCTGACCGGGCTCTGCTCGATCGTCGTGCCGATCCGGTTGAGCGCCCCGAAATATTCCGAAGCCGTCCAGTTCGCCGCCGCCTTCGGCTCGGCGCCGCTGTCGAGCAAAGCGTCGAACCAGCGGGCGATCTCGACGTCGGCAGTCAAGACGCTGGCGTTGTAGGGCGTGATTCCGAGGCTCTCGTAGCGCTTGCGCTTGGCGTCGGGCAGCTCGGGCAGGCTCGCCCGGCATTCGTCGAGGAACGCCTCGTCGAGCTCGACCGGAAGCAGGTCCGGGTCGGGGAAGTAGCGATAATCGTGCGCTTCCTCCTTCGACCGCAGCGCCCGGGTGACGCCCTGGTCGGGGTCGTACAGCCGGGTTTCCTGGATGACCCGGCCCCCCTCCTCGATGACGGCGATCTGGCGCTTCGCCTCATGCTCGATGGCGGCCATGACGAAGCGCACCGAATTGACGTTCTTGGTCTCGGTTCGGGTGCCGAGCTCGCCGCCCGGCTTGCGCACGCTGACGTTGACGTCGGCGCGCATCGAACCTTCCTCCATATTGCCGTCGCACGAGCCGACGTAGCGCAGGATTGCCCGCAGCTTCCTTAGATAAGCCCCGGCTTCGGCTGGAGAGCGCATGTCCGGCCGCGAGACGATCTCCATCAGCGCTACGCCTGCCCGGTTGAGGTCGACATAGGACATGGTCGCATGCTGGTCGTGCATCAGCTTGCCGGCATCCTGCTCGACATGGATGCGCTCGATACCGACCGTCTTGGCCGAGCTTTCGTCCTGCTCGTCGAGCAGGATCTCGACCTCGCCCTCGCCGACCAGCGGGTGGTAGAGCTGGCTGATCTGATAGCCCTGCGGCAAGTCGGCGTAGAAGTAATTCTTGCGGTCGAAGCGGCTCCAGCGGTTGACCTTCGCCTCGAGCGCCATGCCGGTCCGAACCGCCTGGCGAATGCACTCGCGATTGGGCACCGGCAGCATCCCCGGCATCGCCGCGTCGATCAGCGACACCTGCGTGTTCGGCTCCGCCCCGAAAGCGGTCGCGGCGCCCGAGAACAGCTTGGAAGCTGTCGCGGTGATCTGGGCATGGACCTCGAGGCCGATCACCACCTCCCACTCGCCGCTCGCGCCCTTGAGTCGATAGGTTTCGCTCATTTTGAGTGCCTGAACAGGAAGAATTGCGAGGAAATAACCACCGCGAACGCCGCTGCCCAGCCGACGACGACCGGCAGCAGC
Source organism: uncultured Sphingomonas sp. (assembly GCA_946886845.1). The sequence goes on from CAMPJH010000034.1 coordinate 4,288, forward strand.
GCCGTCAGGTCGAGATAGGTGTCGCCGCGGATCGCGTAAAAGAAGGCGAGCCCGCCGACGCACACTCCGAGCGGGATCTTCCACGAGCCCTTGTGGGTGCCCTTCAGCACATGGACGAGGTTACGGATTGCCACCAGCAGGCAGACCAGGATGACCAGCGCCAAGGCGAGGATCAGCCCGCGATGGCCGTCGAGGCTGTGCTGGCCGAGGACGTCGCCGATATAGCCGCCCAGCGCCGCCCCGAAGATGACGTTGATCAGGTCGATCCGGCGATCGAGCTCGCGTTCCTGCTCGGCGCGTTCGCGTTCGTTCACCACCATTTCTCCGGCCGATGGGTGAAGCCGGCGCGTTCCTCGATGGCCAGCGCGGCGTTGAGCACGCTTTGCTCGTCGAGCTCCGGCCCGATCAGGTGCAGCCCGAGCGGCAGCCCGGCCTCGTCGAGCCCGCCCGGGACCGACATCGCCGGCAGACCCGCCAGGCTGGCCGGAACCGCGAACACGTCGTTCAAATACATGGCGATCGGGTCGGCGCTCTTGTCCCCCAAGGCAAACGCCGCCGACGGCGCGGTCGGGGTGAGGATCAGGTCGCACTGCTCGAACGCCAAGGCGAAGTCGCGCTTGATCAAGCTCCGCACCTTCTGCGCCTTGGTGAAATACGCGTCGTAGAAGCCGGCCGACAGCACATAGGTGCCGATCATGATCCGCCTTTTGACTTCGGCGCCGAAGCCGGCGGCACGCGTCGCGCAATACATGGCGTCGAGCGACCCCTTGCCCTCGCGCAACCCGTAGCGGACCCCGTCGTAGCGGGCGAGGTTCGACGAGGCTTCGGCCGGGGCGATGATGTAATAGGTCGGAAGCGCATATTTGGTGTGCGGCAGGCTGATCTCGACCGGCGTCGCGCCGGCGTCGGTCAGCCACTCGATCCCCTTGTCCCACAGCGCATTGATCTCGCCCGGCACTCCGTCGATCCGATACTCCATGGGAATACCGATGCGCTTGCCCTTCAGATCGCTCGACAATCCGGCTTCCCAATCGGGCAACGGCAAGTCCAGAGAGGTCGAGTCCTTCGGATCGAAACCGGCCATCGCCTGGAGCAGGATCGCGCAGTCGCGGACCGTCCTTGCCAGCGGCCCCGCCTGGTCGAGCGAGCTGGCGAACGCCACGATCCCCCAGCGCGAGCAGCGTCCGTAAGTCGGCTTGATGCCGCAAATGCCGGTGAAGGCGGCGGGCTGGCGGATCGAGCCGCCGGTGTCGGTGCCGGTCACCCCCGGCGCTATGCCCGCGGCAACCGCCGCCGCCGAGCCGCCCGATGAACCGCCGGGCGTCAGCGCCGCGTTGCTCCCGTCCTTGCGCCGCCATGGGCTGATGACCGGGCCGTAGGCGCTGGTCTCGTTCGACGAGCCCATCGCGAACTCGTCCATGTTGAGCTTGCCGAGCATCCCCGCGCCGGCGTTGCGCAAATTCGCCGTGACCGTGCTTTCGTAGGGCGGGCGGAAGTCCTTGAGGATCCGGCTTCCGGCGGTCGTGTCGACCCCCTCGGTGGCGAACAAATCCTTGATGCCGAGAGGGATGCCGGCGAGCGGACCCGACGACTTGCCGGAATCGGCGGCCTCGGCCGCTGCCAGCGCATCGTCGGGCGTCTCGACCGTATAGGCGTTCAGTCCGCGCGCGTCCGCCACCGCCGCATTGTACGCCTCGGCAATTTCGCGCGCGCTGAACTCGCCGCCACGAAGCCCGTCGCGAAGCTCGGCGATCGAAAGTGACGTCAGCTCGCTCACTCGATCACCTTCGGCACCGCGAAGAAGCCGTGCTCGGCGTCCGGCGCATTGGCGAGGATGGCGTCGCGGCAGTCGCCGTCGGTGACCGCGTCTTCGCGCAGCCGGAGCTTCTGCTCGATCACCGTTGCCAGCGGCTCGACTCCGTCTGTGTCGACTTCACCCAGCTGCTCGACCCATCCGAGGATGTTGTTGAGCTCGGGCACCAAGCGCTCGACCTCCTCCTCGCTCATGGCGATTCGGGCGAGGTTGGCGATGTGGCGGACCTGTTCGGGTGTGACGGACATGTGCGCCGCCGATAGCGGCGGTGCCTGCGCCCTTCAACTGCCGACTAGCGGAACGGGTCGCCCGCCGGCCGGCCGCCGACGACCAGTTGCCGCATCGTCACCGGCGCGATCTTCACGTCGCCGCGGTCCAAAGCCTGGCTTTCCTGCTTCAGCCGAGCCGCTTCTTCGCTACGCGGCATTGCCCCGTCGCTCATGTTGGCAGCGATGTCGCGAACCGACGTTAGATAGACGTTCGTCCATTTTCCATTGCGCTGCTCGAATACGGCGGGATCGCGCCGGCATTGCACCTTCGGGTCGTCGCGTCGGGCGGCCGGCAGATTGGCGCAGCCGTCGAGAAACACGATGAACGTCCTGGCGGCGGGCTGGACGAACACCCGGCATGCCCCTCCCCCCGCACAAAACGCCTGTTTCACGCCCGGCCCGCCGAGCAGCATGGCCCGCAGCTCCTGAGGGACAGGCGCGCCTCGCGGAAAGACGGTGAGGTCGGCGGGCGGCGGCCCGGCCACGATTCTTTCCTCGGACAGGGCCCAGCGGTCCTTCGCGGCAAGCGCCGTCGCCGCCATCATCCGCTGCTCGGGGTCGCCGCCGCGCTTCACGCGTTCGAGCGTCGCCCGGCCGGACGGACCGAAGTCGAACGCCATTGCCCGCCAGTCGAACTTGGTCGGGCTGACCTTGCCGCTTTGCAGGCGCGCCATTTGGGAATTGGCCGAAATGGCGCCGAAATCCAGGATTGGCAGGGCAAGCAGCAGCGCCAGGCCACATAACCCGACCGCCAAAGCGGTTTGCAGCGGCCGAAGCCGTTCGTCGAAATCGAGCCGGCCGCGCCAGATCGAAAACCAGCCGGCCAGCCCATAAGCGATAGCGACAGCCACAGCGATCACGCCCCAGATGCGCCCGGGCGTCCGGCCATATTGGTCGATCCGGATGCCGATCGACAGAGCGGCGATCGCCGCCAGCGGCAACACGACCGCGACAAGCAGCAGCGCGGCCCAGCGCAGCACCGCGCTCGGCGAACGGCTCTCGCGGCTTTCGGCAAAGACGGTGTTGGCCATGAGGATCGCGCCGGCGCCCGCCAGCAGCAGCAGCGGCGTCGCCGGAACGCCGCTCTTCCAGAATTTTTCGAGCCCGGTGAACGGTATCGACGCGAGAAACAGCACCAGCGCCACGGCAAGCGGCGGCGCCAGCACCGAGAGGACGATCCTCAGCAGCCGCTGGAGCATCGGCAGCAGCCGGTCCCGCTCGCGCAGCAGCCCGGCCGAGGCGCCGAAGGCAAAGCCCGCCAGGGCCCACGCGAACCAGCCCTTCTCGAGCAGCTTTCGAACCTCTTCGATCCCGATCAGCCCGAACAGGCCAGCGATCAGCCAGGCCAGCAGGAAGACGACTCCGGTGAAGAACAGGCTCGAAGCGCCGATCACCGCGTCGGCCCAGGCGTGGCCGTGCAGGCGTTCGTAGGGGAGCGATGCCCGGCCCTCGTCGCGGATCGTCTGGAACAGTGGCGCGGCGATCATGACCGCGAAGATTCCGGATAGATACGGCCATTCGAAGATCGTCGCCTGGACGTTATACTGGGCGGTGAACCAGCCGACGAGCGCGATCACCAGCCCCCAGGCCACGGCGAAACCGACCGCCCACTGCCAACGAAACCGCTCGACGGTCATGACGAACGACAAGGTGGCGATGGCGACGCAGGTCGCCGCCGCCTGCCGCCAAGGCTCCAGCGGCTCGGGGAACGGATGGTCGATAAGGAAATGGAACGCCACGCCGGCGACGGCGCAGATCGCCGCCATGATCCACGGTCGCTGCGGCCAGGCGTCGGCGGCCTCGTCCAGTCTCTCGCTCATGCTGTGTTACTCCCCGGCGAAGGTCTTGCAGGTGCACGGCGCTGCTTCAAGCGGCAAACCGCGGTGAGCGCATGAGCAAGTCGTGAGCATTCGCTGAGCAATGACGCCGGGGAAGAAAATCCTGTCCTACAGCCCCACTCCTGTGCTTGCCTTGCGGCTGTTGGAGGAGAACGCCGTTGCTTCGCAGATCCGCCCCCCGCCGTCCGCGCCGCCTCGGGGAATGGAGCGAGGCCAGGGCTGTCACCTTCATTGTCACCCTTGCCGCGACGCAAAATGTCACCCTCGCCGCCCGGCGCGCCGGCATGAGCCGCAAGTCGGCCTATGCGCTCAAATCGCGCGATCCCGCCTTTGCGGCGGCCTGGGCCGCGGCGGTGACCGCGGGTTCGCGGGTCCGGATCGAGGGTGACAAGGTTGGCGAAGTTCGTGAACGCCGGATTTCACGCCCCCTGGGTGACACTCGAATCGCAGACTTCGACGCCGAGCTGCGCGATCATTTCGTCTCCCGGATCGCCGCGACTCGGGGCGACTCGGTTGCCCGGGCGCTCGTCCTCCCCTAACCGCCGCCGCCAATGTGCGCCCGCCGCTTCCTGATCGCCGTCACAATCCTGACCCTGCTGGCGGTCGCGGCCGGGTTCGCGATCTATCAGTGGGGCGGTCAGCTGTTGCTTCGCCAAGCCGTGCCCGAGGGGCATTTCGAGGCGGCCGAGGCGGGCGGCGGGTCGGATTACACAACGTCGGCCTCCTGGATTGCCCGTCCGGACATGGATGCAAGGAGAAACCCCACCGAGTGGCGCCCTGCCGGCTTCCCGCCGCCGCTGGCGCCCAAACGAGTCTCGGTCTTCTACATTCACCCGACCACCTACCTCGAGCGCGACCGCTGGAACGCGCCGCTCGACGATCGGCAGAGTCGCGAGCGCGCCGACCTGTTCGTCCGAAGCCAGGCGAGCGCATTCGGCAACGTCGCCGACGTCTGGGCGCCGCGCTACCGCCAGGCGGCCTACGGTGCATTCCTGTTGAAGAGCGAGGATGCGCAGCAAGCGCTCGGGCTTGCCTATTCGGACCTATCGGCCGCTTTCGACGAATTCCTTCGGCAGGTTCCGGAGGGCGAGCCGATCATTCTCGCCGGCCATAGCCAGGGCGCACTTCACCTGATGCGGCTGATCGAGCAACGCAAAGGCGCGCTCCACGGGCGCCTAGTCGCCGCTTACGTCGTAGGCTGGCCGATCAGCACCACTGCCGACCTGCCGGCGCTCGGCTTTTCCGCCTGCGTTTCACCCGTCCAGACTGGCTGCATCCTGTCCTGGATGAGCTTCTCCGAGCCCGCCAACCCGAAGCTGATCCTCGCCGAATGGGGCAAGACCAGAGGCGTAATCGGCAGGGAACGGCGGCGCGACGACATCCTGTGCGTCAATCCGCTTACCGGGACCGAAGGCGCCGAAGCGCCGCCCGCCGCCAATCCCGGGACCTTGGTCCCGTCGGCCGATCTCCGGACCGCGGTTCTCGAGCCTGGCCGGGTCGGGGCGCACTGCGAGAAGGGCCTGCTGATCCTCGACGGCGATATCCCCGACCTCGGGCGCTACGTTCTTCCGGGCAACAATTATCATGTCTACGATTACGCGCTGTTCTGGTCGGCGATTGCCCGTGACGCCGACCGCAGGACGAGGGCATGGCTGGAGCGATGATCGGCACGAGCCCATCCGACTTCGCGGCGGCGCTTCCCAACGGCGGCAAGCTCGCCGGGCTCGACGTCGGCACCAAAACCATCGGCCTCGCCATTTGCGACGCCGGCTGGCATTTCGCCGGGCCGGCCGAGACCCTCCGCCGGACCAAGTTCACCAACGACCTCGAAGCGCTCCGGGCGTTCGTCGGCCGCGAGCATGTCGTCGGGCTGGTCGTCGGGCTGCCGCTCAGCATGGACGGCAGCGAATCCCCGCGCACCCAGTCGGTCCGCGCCTTCGCCCGCAACCTTGCTCCGCTGGCCTTGCCCATCCTGCTGTGGGACGAACGCTGGTCGACCCAGGCGGTCGAGCGGGCGATGATCGACGCCGACGTCAGCCGCGCCCGGCGGGCCGAGAAAGTCGACGCGCTGGCCGCCGCCCACATCCTCCAGGGCGCGATCGACGCACTAGCCAATCTTACGGCGCCGGAATAAGCGAGGCCCTCGTGGACCTGCTATCAATCGACAACCTCAGCGACGACCAGATCGCGACCATCCTCGACGAGGGGGATCGCTGGTTCGAGGAGAATCGTTCGACCGGCCAACGCTCCAGAGATTTTGAAGGCCGAACCGTCTTCAATCTTTTCTACGAGAATTCGACCCGGACCTTGATGTCGTTCGCGGCCGCGGCGCACCGGCTGGGCGCGTCGGTGATCACGCTCCCGGTCGAGCAATCGTCGGTGAAGAAGGGCGAAACCCTCGAGGACACGGCCCGCACCCTCAATGCGCTTCGCCCCGATGTCCTGGTCATCCGCCACGGCGACAACGGCGCTCCAGACGTGGTTGCCGAGATCATGGATTGCCCGGTGATCAACGCCGGCGACGGCAGCAACGAGCACCCGACCCAGGCGCTGCTGGATGCGGCGACGATCCGCTCGCATTTCGGGCGAATCGAAGGGCTCACGGTCGCGATCTGCGGCGATGTTCGCCACAGCCGGGTCGCGCATTCCAATGCGCTGCTTCTTCCAAGACTCGGGGCAACTGTGCGGCTGGCCGGGCCGCCGATGCTGATGCCCGACGACCTGCTGCCGCCGCTTTCGGTCGACGAAGCGATTGCCGGCGCCGACGCGGTGATGATGCTTCGGGTCCAGCGCGAGAGGCTGGCCGAGGACCTCGGTGACGCGCCCGGGGAGTATCTCGAGCGCTATGGCCTGACCGCCGAGCGGCTGGCGACGTCGGCGCCGGATGCGGTGGTGATGCACCCCGGGCCGATGAACCGCGGGGTCGAGATCGACGGCGCGATTGCCGACGATCCGACGCGATCGCTGATCGCCCTTCAGGTCGAATATGGACTCGCCATTCGCATGGCTTGCCTCAAGCTGGCGGCGGGCCGGCTCTGATCAGCGCGAAGCGAACTGGACCGGCGCGTCGCCGGCGACGGTGCGGACGAAGCAGCTGCCGCCGCGTCCCTGCAGCTTCTCGCAGCGGTCGACCGCTTCGGAGCGGCTAGCGAAGCCCTTGATCGACAGCCGCCAGACGGTGCCGTTGGGGCCGCTGAACTTGGCCCGCATCGGCGTGTAGTCGCGAAGCGCCGGATAGCGTTTGGCGATCTGGTTCCAGGCGACGGTCACTCGATCGGGCGAGCGGTAGGCGCCGAGCTGGACGACGGAATTGGAGCGGCCGCTGGAGCGGCGGGCTTTGGCTGCGGCGCGGCGGACCGTGTCGGTGATGCCGACATAGTCGGCGGCCTGGGCCGGTGCCTCGAACCGGGTCGGAAGCTCGGCGGCGGCCTGGACGACTGGAACCTCGGCAGGCTGAGGTTCGATCAGTGCCTGAACCGCCTCGACGACGACCGGGGCCGGAGCGGCCTCGACGACG
>CAMPJH010000035.1 GCA_946886845.1 uncultured Sphingomonas sp.
CGCCGGCACCCGGCGCCGGGTCCCAGCCGTAGATGTCCTTGACGAACGCCAGCTGACCATTGGTCACCTGCGCCGTCAGGTAAGTCGTGTAGACGGGCACGCCCTGCGCCATTTGCTGGAATTGCTCCGCTCCATTGCTGGGGGGCGTCGGCTCTTGCCGAAGCAGCCACCGCGCGAACCGATGGGCATCTTCCAGCCGGACGCAGCCATTGCTCTTGGCGCGGACCGCCAGTTGGAAATATTCCTTCTTGGGCGTGTCGTGGAGGAAGATGTCCTCCGGATTGTTGAACGGGAATTTCAGGTTGCCCATGGAATTGTCGTCGTCGTTCGGCTTCTGGCGGACGCGGATCTGGATCTTGCCTTCCTTGACGGCCTTCCAGTCGATCGTCGAGGCGTCGACAGGCGTCGCATTGGCGGTCCAATCGGTCATGACCTCATAGCCTTTAGCCTTACGATAGCTCGCCTGGCTCAGGAACGGCGACATTTTGCGCACCAGGTGATGCGGCACGTTCCAGTAAGGATTGTAGACCACGTAATACATCATGCTGGCGATCATCGGCGTCGGCAGCTTGTTCACCCATGGATCGCCGACCACGATCTTCATCGTGTCCACCGGAGCGCCATTCTCGAACATGGTCAGGCGCTGCGTGGCCGAATCGACCATCACCCACCGGCCGGTCGACGGGAAAATCCGAGCGCGATCGAGATTGGCGACGACGCGCGGGTCGACGGCGGTCGAGCCGCTCGCCTGCATCTGCTTCCAGGCGGCGTCGCGGATCGATGTATAGACCGAATTCGGGTTGGCGAGCTGGCTGAGATAGCGCTCGAGCGACGGCGCACCGGCGGCGGTGCGCAGCACCTGGTCGGCGGTCGGCGCTTTCGGGGCCAGGTGCGGATAAGCGACGATATAGGCCGATGCCGGCCGGTCCATCACTTGGGCGTAGAGGACCAGCGCTTCCGACAGCGTGTGCTCGGCGAAGGCGATGGCTTCGGGCGTGCGGGTGGTATTTGCCTGCTGCAGCGCCGCCTGCACCTGCGCGGCATATTGCGGCCCCGGGCTCAGCCCGTCGAGCGGCGCGCGCTGGAGGATGTTGAGCAGCTCGCCGGCGGCCGGCTTGGCGGCGGTGCCGCTGAACCAGATCGGCGAAAAGCGCCAGCCGGCGTAGAAGCCGCGAACCTGCGATGCCGTCGGCAGGCCCGCCGACTGATACGGAAGCGCGACCGGAGCCGGCGCGGCCGGGACCGGTTTCGGCTTCGCCATCGCGATTCCAGGTTGGGCGAGTAGCGCTGCAAGCGCCGCGTAAAGGATCCCCGTTCTCATAGTATCCGATTAGCTAAAGCTTCGCCGCTTAACAACGGATGAGCGGAACGCGGCTCGGCTAAAGCTGTGGAACCGTGACCCGAAAGACTCACCGCGCCGACAGCCCGTGCTCTCCGCGCGGCGAGCCGATCGGCGGCAGGCGGCCTAAGTGCCGATCAGGACCGGCGTCCCGACGTCGGTCATCGCGTAAATCCTTTTGGCGAAGGCCGCGGGAAGCCGGATGCAGCCGTGCGACGCCGGCTGGCCGGGGTTGTGGCCGGCATGCAGCGCGACTCCGTAAGACGTGATCATCTGCATCCACGGCATCGGCGCGTTGTCGTACTTGCGCGAATGGTGGATCGGCTTCTTGAGCAGCACCTGGAAGACTCCGCTCGGACTCTCGCGCCCTTCTTCTCCGGTCGAGATCGAGGCGGCGGCGACCAGCCTGTCGCCCCGGTAGAGGAACGCCAACTGGTTATCGAGGCTGATCACTATGCGCTCCGGCCCCGCCGAATCCGGGACGTCCCGCCACAGATAGCGGCCGGGCTTGACCCTGGCCGTGCCGAACGTTGAGAACATGTCCGCGAGCGCGGCTCTGGACGCCGCCGCGGCCGTAACTCGAGCTTCGTAACTTTGGGTCGCCAAAGCGGGAGCCGCAGGCATCGCCAGAGCAAACGCAGCCGTACCCGCCAGCGCAAGGGCTAGCCGTTTCATTTCCGCACCTGAACTTTCTGTGTCTGTTTTGCCCGATTCAATGCTCTTGGGCCGACTAGGGTTCCCTCGCAGGGGTCGCCTCGCCCGGTTTGAGACCGGCTGACGGCCGATCCCCGGCCAGGCGCTCAACCATCGCGCCCGGTCACGCGTTGGGGACGAGGAGGCTCAAATGGACAGGAACAAGCAGGACAGCCCATCGCTCGACGATCACGAAGGCGATCCGGCTATCGGCCAGTCGAAAGGGATAGGCAGCCGCGAGGACCTCGAGCTGATCGAAGGCGAGAATACGGTCGAAGGCGACGTCGAGAACGATTCGAGCTGGGGCGGCGGTGTGGATCCCGCCCGGCTTGGCCGAACCAACAAATGACTCAGTAGGACAGGAATCCCCGCCTTTCCTGTTCCCACGCACGCTCGTCCGGCGCGGTCAGCGCTTCAAGATCGCCCGGTTCCGCGGTGCTGTCGTCGACCCATTCGCGCAATAGCGGCGAGCCGTTGATGACGTCGATCGGCAGCTTGCCGAACGCATATTCGTAGGGGAAATCGCGCCACAGGTCGTAATCCGGGTAGAGCCGCCGGATCGCCTTGAAGGCCAGCGCCTGCAGCCGCCACGGCCGGAACGCCTGGTGGTCGTAAAACTTGCCCTCGGCATGGATTTGGACGCCGCCGCACAGCTGGCCGGCATGCTTGTGGAAGGTCGGCTCGAAATTGATCTCGCGCAGCTTGCAGCCCGCCAGCCATTGCGGCGCCAGCCGCTCCATCTCCGCCATCACCCGCCGCGGCTCGATGTCCGGAGCGCCGAACAGCTCGAGCGGCCGCGTCGTGCCCCTGCCCTCGCTCAGAGTCGTGCCCTCGAGCATCACCGTTCCGGCATAGCAGCGCGCCATGTTCACGTTCGGCGCGTTGGGGCTCGGGTTGATCCAGACCCGCGCCTCGGGCCAGCCGAAGCCCGGGCCGTCGTCGGGCCGCCAGCCGTCCATCTCGATAACCCGATAGTCGACGTCGAGCTTGAAACGGTCGACGAACCAGCCGCCGAGCTCGCCGAGCGTCAGACCATGCCGCATCGGGATCGGCCCTGCGCCGACGAAGCTCTCCCAGCCTTCCCTCAGGGTCAGTCCCTCGATTGGGCGCCCGGCCGGGTTGGGGCGGTCGAGAACCCAGACGCTCTTGCCGCTCTCCGCAGCCGCTTCGAGCACATACAGCAAGGTCGTGATGAAGGTGTAGATCCGGCAGCCGAGGTCCTGCAGGTCGACGAGAATGACGTCGAAGGTGGACAGCATCTGGCCGGCCGGGCGGCGGACCTCGCCGTAGAGGCTGAACACCGGAATATCGTGGACCGGATCGGTGAAGTCCTGCGACTCGACCATATTGTCCTGCTTGTCGCCGCGAAGCCCGTGCTGCGGCCCGAAGGCGGCGGTGATGTTGACACCGGCGGCCGCAAGCGCGTCGAGGCTGTGGACGAGGTCACCCGTGACCGAAGCGGGATGAGCGAGCAGCGCGACCCGCTTGCCCTCGAGCGGCTTGCGCAACTCCGGCTCGGCGAGCAGCCGGTCGATTCCGAACGCAATCATGCCCGCGTGCTTAAGCAAGCCTCGCGGCGAAGCAATCGGCATGGTGGAAATCGGGTGTGTCGCCGGGCGGATGGGCAAGCGCCCAATAGGATTTGGTGCCGTCCTTTTCCTCGATCACCGCGGAAAGGCCGAGCTGCCAGGGTCCGCCGGCCTCCACAGCGATCGTCGCGCCGAGCGACCACCAGGTGAAATTGTCCTCCATCCGCACATAGGGCGCGGCAACCTCGGCGTCTGTCCTGCCATCTCGATAAGCGGCAAAATCATAGGCTGCCCAATCGCCCGAGGGCGCGAAATTCCACTCGCGATAGGCTTCTTCACCCGCTTCCCTGAGAAAGACCTCAAAACAGGTTGTTTGCCACAAGTCGTCGGCCCGACCGGGTTCGGCCGTTTCGGGAATCACGAATCGCTCGGCCGGCGCCCCGACCCCGAACCAGATGTTGGTCGAGGCGACGGCGCCCAGCAGCGAGGCATGATCGACGCTCGCCCACACCTTGAACGCAGGATCGGCCGACGGAGTCGATGGATGCGGAGTTAGAACCAATTGCATGTCCCCCACTATCGTCATTCCCGCGCAAGCGGGAATCCCGCTTTTCCTCTCCGGCTGCACCAAAGGCAGCGGGACTCCCGCTTTCGCGGGAGTGACGAGTTGGGTAAGCGCGATGAATGGCTGAATTTCGTTCCGACCTCCTGAAGCTGCTCGACGAGCGCGGTTATATCCACCAGCTCACCGACGCCGAGGGACTGGACTCGCTCGCCCAGAAGGCGGTGGTCACCGGCTACATCGGCTTCGACGCGACCGCTCCGAGCCTCCATGTCGGCAATCTTGTGTCGATCATGCTGCTTCGCCGGATGCAGCAGGCGGGCCATCGCCCGATCGTCCTGATGGGCGGCGGAACGACCAAGGTCGGCGATCCCTCGGGCAAGGACGAAAGCCGCCGCCTGCTCTCCGAAGCGGATATCGCCGCGAACATCGCGTCGATCCGGAAAAACTTCGAGAGTTTCCTGACCTTCGGTGACGGCCCGACCGACGCGATCATGCTCGACAATGCCGAATGGCTCGACGGGCTCGAATATCTGCCGTTCCTGCGCGAGGTCGGCCGCCATTTCACCATCAACCGGATGCTGACCTTCGACAGCGTCCGGCTGCGGCTCGAGCGCGAGCAGCCGATGACCTTCCTAGAATTCAACTACATGATTCTCCAGGCCTATGACTTCCTCGAGCTGTCGCGGCGGGCCGGCTGCCGGCTGCAGCTCGGCGGCTCCGACCAGTGGGGCAATATCGTCAACGGCATCGAGCTCGGCCGCCGGATCGACGGCGCCGAGCTGTTCGGGCTGACGACCCCGCTGATCACCACCGCCGACGGCGCCAAGATGGGCAAGACCGCGCAGGGCGCGGTGTGGCTGAGCGCCGAGCAGCTCAGCCCGTACGATTACTGGCAGTTCTGGCGGAACAGCGACGATGCCGACGTCGGCCGCTTCCTGCGGCTGTTCACCGACTTGCCGCTGGACGAAATCGGCCGCCTGGAGTCGCTGGCCGGAGCCGAGATCAACGAAGCGAAGATCGCGCTGGCCAATGCGGCGACGGCGATGCTCCACGGCGAGGATGCCGCGCGAGCGGCCGAGGAAACGGCGCGGACGACCTTCGCTGAGGGCGGCGCCGGCGAGGACTTGCCGACCCTGTCGGTCGGCGATGGCATGAACATCGCCCATGCCCTGACCGCGCTCGGCTTCACGCCGTCGAACAAGGAAGCCAAGCGCAAGATCGCCGAGGGGGCGGTGCGGCTCGACGACGTGACCGTCAACGATCCCGGACTGGTCCTGATGCCCGCCGACGAACCGATCAAGCTCAGCCTCGGCCGCAAAAAGCACGGGCTGCTGGTCCGTTAGCCGCTCCTGATCAGCCCGACCGCCTGGTCGCGCTCGAACAGATAAAGGCATGTGCGCGCCGCCTGCCCGCGCGGACCGTCGAGGCCGCCGTCTCGGTCGAGCAATAATTGGGCGTCGCTTTGGGCGATCGGCGCAAGCGCCTCGACATCTTCGACCTTGGCGACCCGGAACCCCTCTTCGCCCGACTGCCGGGTGCCGAGGATCTCGCCGGGACCGCGCAGCCGCAAATCCTCCTCGGCGATCCGGAACCCGTCATTGGTTTCGCGCAGCAGCGCCAGCCGCGCCCGCGCCGTCTCGGTCAGGTTCGCACCACGGATCAGCAGACAGCTGCTCTTGCCCGAGCCGCGGCCGACGCGCCCGCGCAATTGGTGCAGCTGGGCGAGGCCGAACCGCTCCGCTCCTTCGACGATCATCAGCGTCGCGTTGGGCACGTCGACGCCGACCTCGATCACCGTCGTCGCTACCAGGACGGCAATCTCGCCTGACGCAAACCCGGCCATTACCTTATCCTTCTCCGGCCCCTTCATGCGCCCGTGGACCAGCCCGACCTTGTCGTCTCCGAACCGCGCCTTGAGCACGCGCGCCCTTTCCTCCGCCGCCGCGGCGTCGGATTTCTCGCTCTCCTCGACCAGCGGGCAGACCCAATAGGCCTGGCCGCCCGCCGCAATGTGCCGCCCAAGCCCGGCGATTACGTCGGGCAGCTTCTCCTCGCTGATCACCCGCGTTTCGATCGGCGTCCGGCCAGGCGGCATCTCGTCGATCCGGCTGACGTCCATCTCGCCATATTGGGTAAGCGTCAGGGTCCGCGGAATCGGCGTCGCGGTCATCACCAGCAGGTGCGGCGGCCGTTCCGCCTTCTGCGACAGCAACAGCCGTTGCGACACGCCGAATCGGTGCTGCTCATCGATCACCGCCAGGCCGAGATTCTTGTAGGCGACCTTCTCCTGGAAAATCGCGTGGGTGCCGACCAGGATGTCGATCGAGCCGTCGGCCAGCCCCATCAGCACGCTCTCGCGCGCCCGCCCCTTCTCACGCCCGGTCAGGATCGCGACCCGGACTCCGAGCGAATGCAATTGGCCAAGCAGGGTCGCATGATGCTGCCGGGCCAGGATCTCGGTCGGCGCCAGCAGCGCCGCCTGCGCCCCGGCCTCGACCGCGATCAGCATCGCCTCGACCGCCACCAGGGTCTTGCCCGAGCCGACATCGCCCTGAAGCAGCCGAAGCATCGGCACGCTCTGTTCCATGTCGCCGCGAATCTCGGCGATCACCCGCCGCTGCGCGCTCGTATGCTCATAGGGCAGCTTGAGCCGGGCGATCAGCGCGTCGGTGCCGGCCAGCGGCACGCCGCGCCGCCGCCGCGCCGACTGCCGCAGGAGGAGTAGCGCCAGCTGGTTGGCGAAAATCTCGTCATAGGCGAGCCGCCGCCGCGCATCGCTCGCCAGCGGGTCCAGGTGCGCCTCGGCGAGCGCCGATCGCCACGGCCGCCACGCTTCTCTCGCGGCCAGGCGAGGCTCGATCCATTCGGGCAGCTCCGGCGCGCGCTCGACCGCTTGTGCCGCAAGGTCGCGCATGCGCTTGTTGGTGATCCCCTCGGTCAGCGGATAGACCGGCTCGCGCGCCGCCGGTTCGGCGTCCTTGCCCGGCTGGATCACCTCGGGATGGATGATCTGCCACTCGTCGCCATAGGCTTCGAGCTTGCCCGAGACGATCCGCGCCTGCCCCAGCGGCAGGCTCTTCTTCGCCCAGCCGGGATTGTTGAAATAGACCAGGCTGATGGTGTTGCCGTCGCGGTCGGCGGCGAACACCCGCATTGGACCGCGGCCGGAGCGGGTTTCGCGCATGTCGAACGGCTTGAGCTCGAGTATGATGTTGCGGCCGATCAATGCGCCGCTGGCGGCCGGCACGCGCATCCGCTCGATCACGCCCGTCGGCAGGTGATGAAGAAGGTCGACGGTGCGGGTGATGCCGAGCCGCTTGAGCAGCTTCGCCACCTGCGGGCCGACGCCCGGCAGGGTCTCCACTTCCGCGAACAGTGGGTTGAGGATATCGGGCCGCATCGTCGTGACAGTCAGTGATGCCGAGCGGCCGTCTGGTCAAACGCCTGGTCAAACGAAGGTGAAGTCGACCCTGTCGAATTGCTTCTCGTCGAAGGCGTGCTTGCTGTACGGTCCATTGCGATCGACGAAAAACAGGAAAAGGTGCGCGGACCAGGCGTTCGGGTTCGGCTGCATCCGGCCGTGAGCATAATGGCTTCCCTGGTACAGGACAGCATCGCCGACCCCCATCTCGATCGAGGCATAATCCATCGTCCCGAAGTCGTCGGATAACGGATACAGCGAGTCGATCCGTTCCTTGCCCAGCTGCAGGTCCCAAATTTGGTCATCGCTATACTCTAGCGTCATCGACAGGCCGAACTCGCTCGATGGCCGATCGGAATGGACGCGGCAGATGTCGCCCTTCAGGTAGATCCTGAAATAGGTGTAGCTGGGCAACAGGTCGCGGCCGACCAATTGGCTCATGATCGGCGTCAGGCCCCACAGGAAGGTTTCCATCGGCCTGAATGAGTCCGAAGGGACATCGAAAGCGGGGTGCTTCAAAACTGCCGGAAAGGGCTGCGGCTTGCTCAGCGGTATCGGCCGGCCCCCGGTCGCCTCCTTCAGCCTCGCAACGAACGCGCGCGCGATTTCCGGGGCGACCAGTTCCCGGATGTGCGCATAGCCATTGTTCTGAAAATCGCCGATCACTTCCATGCCAGGCTCGTAAAAGATGACCGGTTCCCCCGCAATGCGCGGGAGGCGCCGACTTTCCTCGCCCGCGTGGCGCTCCTACATGGCGGCGATGCATTCAGATGCCGAGCTCAAGCGCCTCCACTGGCGCGCGCATCACCGCGGAACCAAGGAAACCGACATCCTCGTCGGCGGCTTCTTCGATGCGCACCATAAGTCGTGGGAAGCCGACGACCGGGCGCGCTTTGAGCAGCTTCTCGAGGAGCAGGATGTCGACATTCTCGCCTGGGCGGCGGGAACCGCCGAGGCTCCGGAGCGCTACCGGGGGCCGATGCTGCAGGCGCTCCAGAAGCTCGACTACATCCCGATCGCCCGATGAGCGAGCCGCTTCAGAAGATCCTCGGCGCGCGTCAGCCGCTGACCCTGGCGAGCGTCCCGGCCGGGTTCCTGCCGTGGCTCGCGGCTGACCTTGCCCGCGCCGCACACGGCGGGACAAAGCCGGGCCGGGCGGTCATCATCGCCTCGGACGAAACGGCGATGCGGGCGCTGGCGGACACCGTCCCCTTGTTCGCGCCCGAGGTCGAGGTCCTCACCCTGCCGGCGTGGGACTGCCTGCCTTACGACCGCGCCTCGCCGGCGCTTCGGGTGATGGCCGAGCGGCTGTCAGCGCTGAACGCGCTGCAGCAGCCGCAAACCGGGCCGCAACTGGTCATCGCCACCGCCAACGGTGCCACCCAGCGGGTCCTGACGCCTTTCCGGATTCGCCAGCTCACCCGCCGCGTGGCCGAAGGCGAGCGGATCGACCGCGAAGCTTTGATCGGCCAGCTGGCGGCGCTCGGCTACCAGCGCTCGGACACCGTTGCCGAGCATGGCGAGTTCGCCGTCCGCGGATCGCTGATCGACCTGTTCCCGTCCGGGGAGCCGACCGCCCTGCGGCTCGACTTCTTCGGCGACGAGATCGAGAGCATGCGTCGCTTCGACCCGATCGACCAGCGTACCATCGGCCCGGCCAAGGCCTTCACCCTGATGCCGGCTTCCGAGGCATTGCTCGACCAGGCCAACATCAGGCGCTTCCGCGAGCGCTACCGCGAAACGTTCGGCGCCACCGCCACCGGCGATCCGCTCTACCAGGCGGTGTCCGACGGCCGCCGTCTCGCTGGAATGGAGCATTGGCTGCCCTTGTTCGAGGAGCGGCTGGCGACAGTGTTCGATTATCTCGACGAGGACGACATCGTGGTTCGCGATTCGGGCGTCGACGGAGCGCTCGAGTCGCGGTTCGAAAGCGTCGAGGATTATTTCCAGAACCGCACCCGGGCGATGCAGTCCGAGCCCGGCAGCTACCGGCCGCTGCCGCCGGCGGCGCTCTACCTGGAGCGAAGCGAATGGGACCAGGCGGTCGATTCGAGGCCGATCCACCGAACCTCGCCCTTCCCCGAGGCCGAGAGCCCGCGGACGGTGGATTTCGCGGTCGAGGCGGCACGCGACTTCGCTCCGGAGCGCGCCCGCAACGCCAACATCTACGAAGAGGTCGCCGAGCACATCCAGGCGCTTCGCCGGTCCGGCCGCAAGGTCGTGCTCGCCAGCTACACCCGCGGCGCCCGCGAACGGCTGTCGGGCCTGCTCGAGGACCATGGCGTCAAGGCGCAAAAAGCCGTCGACAGCTGGCAGGAAGCGCTAGGCGCGAAAACCCAGCCGGCGCTGATGGTGCTTCCGCTCGACCACGGCTTCACCACGGCCGACGTCGCCATCCTGACCGAGCAGGACATGCTGGGCGACCGGCTGGTCCGCCGCCGCAGGCGCCGCAAGAGCGCCGACGCCTTCCTTGCCGAGATCGCCGCTCTGTCGCCCGGCGACCTCGTCGTCCACGCCGACCACGGCATCGGCAGATATGAAGGGCTGACCTCGATCCACGTCGGCAAGAGCCCGCACGATTGCGTCGCCATCGAATATGCCGGCGGCGACAAGCTCTATCTGCCGGTCGAGAATATCGAGCTTCTGTCGCGCTACGGCAGCGAGAGCGAGGGCGGGGCCAGCCTCGACCGTCTCGGCGGCGAAGCCTGGCAGCGCCGCAAGTCGCGGATGAAGGACCGCATCCGCGAGATTGCCGGAGAGCTGATTAAGGTCGCCGCGGTCCGCGCCACCCGCCCGGCGCCGGTCGCCGAGCCCGATTCCGCCTTCCCGCAGTTCGTCGACCGCTTCCCCTATGAGGAAACCGACGACCAGGAGCGGGCGATCGCCGACGTGCTCGCCGATCTCGACGCCGGCAAGCCGATGGACCGGCTGGTGTGCGGCGACGTCGGCTTCGGCAAGACCGAGGTCGCGCTTCGCGCCGCCTTCGTCGTCGCCATGTCCGGGCTCCAGGTCGCCCTGATCTGCCCGACGACGCTGCTCGCCCGCCAGCATTATTCCAATTTCGTCGAGCGGCTCCACGGCTTCCCGATCGAGGTCGGGCGGCTGTCGCGGCTGGTCCCCGCCGCCGAGGCAAAGCGCACCAAGGAAGGCCTCGAAAAGGGCACGATCGACATCGTCATCGGCACCCACGCGCTGCTCGCCAAGGGCCTCAAGTTCAAGCGGCTCGGCCTGGTCATCGTCGACGAGGAGCAGCATTTCGGAGTCACCCACAAGGAGCGGCTCAAAGCGCTTCGGGCCGACGTCCACGTCCTGACCCTGACCGCGACTCCGATCCCGCGCACCCTGCAGATGGCGATGAGCGGGCTTCGCGACTTGAGCGTTATCCAAACGCCCCCGGTCGACCGGCTGGCGATCCGCACCTATGTCACGCCGTGGGACTCGGTGGTGATCCGCGAGGCGTTGCTGCGCGAGCATTACCGCGGCGGCCAGAGCTTCTTCGTCGCCCCGCGGATCGCCGATTTGCCCGACATCGAGCAATGGCTCCGCGAGGAGGTGCCCGAGATCAAGGCGGTCACCGCCCACGGCCAGATGAGCGCTACCCAGGTCGAGGAGCGGATGAGCGCCTTCTACGACCGCAAATATGACGTGCTTCTGTCGACCAGCATCGTCGAGAGCGGCCTCGACATTCCCAGCGCAAACACGCTGATCGTCCACCGCGCCGACCGCTTCGGCCTCGCCCAGCTCTACCAGTTGCGCGGCCGCGTCGGCCGCTCCAAGGTGCGCGCTTATGCCTATCTGACCACTCCGGCCGACCGGCTGATCACCGACACCGCGACCAAGCGCCTCGGCGTGCTCGCCGACCTCGACAGCCTCGGCGCCGGCTTCCAGCTGGCCAGCCACGACCTCGACATCCGCGGCGCCGGCAA
>CAMPJH010000036.1 GCA_946886845.1 uncultured Sphingomonas sp.
AAGGCGAGGCGCTGGCCACCCTGGTGGTCAACAAGCTGCGCGGCGGCCTCAAGGTTGCGGCGGTCAAGGCGCCGGGCTTCGGCGATCGCCGCAAGGCCATGCTCGAGGATATCGCCATCCTCACCGGCGGTGAGATGATCAGCGAAGACCTCGGCATCAAGCTCGAGAACGTCACCACGGCGATGCTCGGCACCGCCAAGCGGGTCACCGTCGACAAGGACAATACGACCATCGTCGACGGCGCCGGCACGCGCGAGGCAATCAAGGCCCGTACCGAGGCGATCCGCCAGCAGATCGAGAACACCACCTCCGACTATGACCGCGAGAAGCTGCAGGAGCGGCTGGCGAAGCTCGCCGGCGGCGTTGCCGTGATCAAGGTCGGCGGGGCCACCGAGATTGAGGTCAAGGAGCGCAAGGACCGCGTCGACGACGCACTCCACGCGACCCGCGCCGCAGTCGAGGAAGGGATCGTCCCGGGCGGCGGCAGCGCATTGCTCTACGCGACCAAGGCACTCGAGGGCCTGAAGGGCGAGAACGACGACCAGACGCGCGGCATCGATATCGTCCGCAAGGCGCTCTATTCGCCGGTCCGTCAGATTGCCCAGAACGCCGGCCACGACGGCGCGGTGATTTCCGGCAAGCTGCTCGAGGGCAAGGACGAGAAGCTCGGCTTCAACGCCCAGACCGAGCAGTATGAGAACCTCGTCGAGGCCGGGGTCATCGACCCGACCAAGGTGGTTCGCACCGCCCTCCAGGACGCGGCCTCGGTCGCGTCTCTGCTGATCACCACCGAAGCGGCGGTCAGCGAGCTTCCCGAGGACAAGGCGCCGGCGATGGCCGGCGGCGGCGGAATGGGCGGCATGGGCGGAATGGACTTCTAAAAAGTCCGCCCGACGCTCGGAAAAAAGAAGGCCCGGCGGATCGTTCCGCCGGGCCTTTTCTTTGTCGGTCGGCTATCGAGCGCCGCTGGCGTTCGGCCAGATTGCCTGTGTCTGTGTCTGCGGATTGAACACGTCGCCCGGATATTCGGCCGCCTCTGCAGCCGCGATCTCTTCAGCAGTCAGATATTGGCTCGGCTTCATCGCCAACACGTCGATGCCGCGGGTGATCTCGGTCGCGTAGATACGCCCCTTGTACCAATAGGCCGACCAGTGACCACCGGTGATGAGCTGGTCCTTATCGACCGGTCCGCGGTCGAAATAGGCAATCTCGACCGGGTTCGAGGCATCGGTGAAGTCGATCACGCTGATGCCGCCCTGATACCAGGCCTGGACGAAGATATCGCGCCCGGGGACGGGAATGATCGAGCCGTTGTGGGCGACGCAATTCTCCGTGTGGGTCTGCGGTGCCGACAGCTTGTAGTTGCTTCGGAATTGCAGCTTGCCGTCGACGATCTCGTAGATTGCGTTGGCGCCCCAGTTGGTAGGATCGCCGGCCTGGCAACGCGGCCTGGAGCCGCCACCCCACTCATCGGTGAACAGCACCTTTGTGCCGTCATTGTTGAAGGTCGCCGAGTGCCAGTAGGCAAAACCCTTGTCGGTCACATCATCGATTCGGCGCGGCTTGAGCGGATCGGAAATGTCGAGGATGATGCCGTTGCCCGAACATGCCCCGGCAGCGATCTTCTTTGCCGGGAAGACGGTAATGTCGTGGCACTGGTTCGTCTGGCTGGTCTGCTGCGTGCCGTCGCCGTGGTCGCCTCCCCGCCACAAGCCGGCGATCTTGCCGTCGCTGGCGAAAATCCGCGGACGATCGGTGATCCTCGCAGCCGCGGGATTAGCCACCGGTATTTCGATCACATCGATGCTGAACAGCGCCGTCTCGTCGCCGGCACTTTCGAAGCAGCCCGGAAGTTCATCGGCCTTGCGCACGTAGCTGGTGCCGGAGTTATAGACGACGATCCGACGGGCATCCGCGCTAACCACCGAATGCGTGTGGCTGCCCCGGCACGTCTGGACCTGCCCGACCTGGCGCGGGCGGGTGATGTCCGAAATATCGAAAATCCGGATGCCGCGAAACCGCTCCGGGCTGTTCTCCTCGGTTACGCCCTGAAGTTCGCAGTCGACCCGCGCGCGCTTGTCCTGGACGCTCATGATCAAGAGCTTGCCGACGATGGACACGTCCCCCTGTCCGCCGGGACAGACGATCGAGCTGACCAGCGTCGGCACGCCGTCCGGGCCGAGGCGATAGGCGTTGAACCCGTGATAGCTGCCCGCCACTAACAGATCGCCGGAAAAGGCCATGTCGGTATTGGCGAAGCTCAGAAGCGATCCACGCTCGGTGAATTCGGGCTTGGCTTCCTCGCCGGCCTTGCGCGGCTCCTTCTCGGCGCCCTCCTCCTTGGGCTTGAGCGGTTGAAGCTGCGCGGGATTTGCGGGATCGAAGAACCCCGGCGGCTTGGCCAGCGATGCCACGAGGCGCAGGTTGGATATCGCCTGGCCGGCATCGGTCAGGCCCGGCTTCAACGTCGCTCGCGGGTCCTGGGACAGGCCCGAGAGAACGGCATTCATACGCTCGATCTCCGCTTTTTGGTCCGACACGACATCATTGGTGAATTCGAACATCACCGGGTCGTAGGCGCTTCCCGGCTGGGCCTTCAGCTCATCGACCATGTCCAGCGCCCCTTCGTGGTGGTCGATCATCAGCTGGAGGAACATACGGTCGAACGCGGTGCCGCTGGCGGCCGCGAGCGCGGCCATCTGCTGAGGGGTCGCCATGCCGGCCATCGCGTGGTGTGCATGGCCCATGCCAACCACTGCCGCTTCCTCATTGCGGGATTTCAGCCACTCGCGCATGAACTTCATCTCGTCCTTCTGGCCCGCGTCTATGCGATCGGCGGTCTTCAGGATCGCATCGTTGTTGGTGCGGCTTTTCACCAGCGCCGCCATTTCCACCGCCTGGGCGTGGTGGACGATCATGTTCTGCATGAAGGCGACGTCGGCCGGCGAATAAGCGGTGTTCGCAAGTTTGATTGCCTCGCTGGCGGTCAGCGCTCGAGCGGGCTGCCCCGGAGCACCCGGTTGGACGATCGGCGCCTGTGCGATTGCGATCGACGCCCCACCAGCAAGCGTGGCGGCCGCGACGACGGAGGAAAGGAAGCGTCTAAGTGGCATGAGTGCGTCCCTGTATTGGTGGGTCGGTAGTGATCGGTTCAGCGGCCGCCGGCGAGCTCGCGAAGCATCATCTCCCAGTGCAGGACGTCGTCGTACATGGCTCGGACCGGGAGCCGCTCGTCGAGGCCGTGGGCACGCTCGTCGTCGGGCGAGATGCCCCAGGCGCCCTCGACCCCATAGACCGGCGTTCCGGCGGCCCGGAACCACGATCCGTCGGTCGCGCCGGTCGACATTTGCGGGATGATCGGCATCGCCGGTCCGTGAATCGCGCGCACGGCATTGGTATAGGCCTGGACGACATCCGGCCGTAGAGGCGAGGCTGGGGTGATCCGCCCCTGGTCGGGAAACGGCGTGATCTCGACCCCCTGGCCGGCAACGCTCTTCAACTCCGCTTCGATCGTCTTGGGATCGATTCCGGGCATGATCCGGCAATTGACGGTCGCCCGGGCGAGCTGCGGAAGTGCATTTTCGGCATGGCCGCCGTCGAGCATGGTCGCGACGCAGCGGGTTCGGGTGGTTCCGGTTTCCAGCTCATTGGCTTCGATCGCATCGGCGGCGGCGCCGTCGTTCGGATTGGCCAGCCAGGCGCGCATCGCATTGCCGAGCGCGCTTGCGCCCTCTTGCTTGGCGCGCTCGGTGAAATAGGCGCGCGTGGTCTCGTTGAGCATCGGCTGGAAACGGTGCGCCTCCAGCCGCTTCAGTGCCGCTGCGAGCTCATAAATCGCATTGTCGGGCCTGGGGCGCGAGCTGTGGCCGCCGCGGTTGCGGACGGCGAAATGATAGCTCTGGAAAATCTTCTCGGCGGTCTGCAACCCGAAGCCGAGCGGCTTGCCGTCGCGGGTATAGCCGCCGCCGCCCGCGTCGGCGTTGAGCGCGAACTCGGCGCCCTCCCCCTTGAGCCACTGATTGGCGCCGAGCCGAGCGCCGTTCATCTGGGTTTCTTCGTCGCCGGTGAAGAACAGGATGATGTCGCGGTTGGGCTTGAAGCCCGCCGCCTTGAGCTTGAGCAGCGCGGCGGTGGTCGCAACCACGCCCATCTTGTCGTCGCTGGTGCCGCGGCCCCAGAAATAGCCGTCGCGCTCGATGAACTCGAACGGGTCCTGCTTCCAGTCTTCGCGCTTGGCCTCGACCACGTCCATGTGGGCGAGGATGATGATCGGCTTCTTCGTCGGATTGTCGGCACGCCAGCGAGCAATGAACGACACCGTCTGGTCGCCGGGAATGCCCTCGTGCGGCATGATCTTGATATCGTCGGCCGCTATTCCGCCGGCGCGCAGCTGGGCGGCGAGATAATCGGCCAGCTTCTGCATCTGGCCGCGCCCGGCAACGGTCGGGATTTCGATCGCCGTTTCGAACATCGCGCGGGTTTTCTGCTGCCATTCGGCCGGCAGCTTGCTCGGCTCGGCGACGGGATTGGCGCTCGCCGCGCTGGCGGCGAACAGAATGGCAAGTGCGGCAAATCGGCGCATCGTTTATTCCCCCGGGAAGTGATCGGCACAGGCTAAGCCGCCCCAGCCGCTCGTCAAGCGGTCAGGCCATGGCCTTGCGCAAGATAATCGGCGCTGCGCATCTCCTCGAGTCGGCTGGCGGTGCGCTGGAACTCGAAGCTGCCGTCGCCCGCCGGGTAGAGCCCGGGCGGCTCTGCGTCGGCCGAAGCCAGCAGCTTGACCCGGTGCTCGTACAAGGCGTCGATCAAAGTGACGAAGCGCGACGCCTCGTTGCGCATTTCCGGGCCCATCACCGGAATGCCGACGACGATCACCGTGTGATAGCGCTGGGCGATGGCCAGATAATCGGCGGCTCCGCGCGGGCTCCCGCACAAGCGCTTGAACGAGAAGACGGCGACGCCCTTGAGGCTTTTGGGCACGTGCAGCGTCCGACCGCCGCCGACGTCCAGCTCCTCGCTTGGCACCTTGCCGCGATCCTCGACCGCATAGTCGGTAAGCTTGAAGAACGCCTCGCTCAGCGCCCTCGTCGCTTCCGGCCCGTTGGGCACGTGCCAGACCTCGACTCCGGCCAGCCGGTCGAGCCGGTAATCGATCGGGCCGTTGACCTCGACCACCTCGAACCGGGTTTCGAGAGTGGCGATGAAGGGCAGGAACAGCTCGCGGTTGAGGCCATGCTCGTAGAGGTCGCGCGGCCGCCGGTTCGACGTCGCGATCACCCGGACTTCGCGGGCCAGCAATTTCTCGAACAGCCGCGACAAGATCATCGCGTCGGCCGGGTTGGTGACCTGCATCTCGTCGAACGCCAGCAGCTTCGCTTCGTCGGCAATCGCCTCGGCAACCTCTTCGAGAGGATCGCCCTCCTCGCTCGACCGCGCCTGTCGCAAACGGCGGTGCGTGTCGAGCATGAATGCATGGAAGTGGACGCGGCGCTTCGGCTCGACGCCGAGGCGGTCGAACGCCAGGTCCATCAGCATCGACTTGCCGCGCCCGACACCGCCCCACAAATAGACCCCGGCGCGGCCATTGCCGCGCTTGCCGAAAAGTCCGAGCAGCCCGACCGTTCCGCGCAGCGACCGCGCCAGCCGGTCGAGCGCTTCGACCGCTTGGCTCTGCGCCGGATCGGCCCTGACTTCGCCCGCGCTGACCAGCTCCGCATAAGCGCGGCCGACCGGTCCGCTCATGCCGGGGCGTTTCGATCCCGGATTCGCGCCAGCGTCCCGGTGAAGCTGTAGCAGGGCTCGCCGTCCTGCTTCACCACGCCCTGCAGGAAGACGTGGCCGCCAGTTTGCCTGACCAGCTCGACATGGGCGTCGAGCGGCATTCCGGGGCGGCCTCGGGCGAGGAAGTGGGTGGTCATGTCGAGCGTCACATAATGGCCCTCGGCCATGCCCGCGCAGCGTCCGCCGGCGAACATTGCCATGTCGATAAAGCTCATCACCGCGCCGCCGTGAAGCGAACCGCCCATGTTCTGGTGAACCTCGGTCGGGAAGATGCGGCAGGTCGCCCGGCCCGGGCCGTCGGGCTTGAACAGCAATCGCCCGGTCGCCGCGGCGAACGAGCCCTTGGGAAACTCGCCCCAGCTGAACCAGCCGGGATGGTCGGGATCGGGCCTGGCGCCGGTCGGCAGGCCGACGTCTTCCATCAGCCCGGCCGCGGATTCGACTCGCTCGTCGGAGCTCACGCGGCCCGTTCGGCGATGAGCTTCTTGGTCTCGGCGATCGCCTTGGCCGGCGACAGGCCCTTCGGGCAGACGTTGGCGCAATTCATGATCTGGTGGCAGCGGTACAGCCGGAACGGGTCTTCCAGCTCGTTGAGCCGCTCACCAGTCGCCTCGTCACGGCTGTCGATGATCCAGCGATAGGCCTGCAGGAGCACCGCCGGGCCGAGGAACTTGTCGGCGTTCCACCAATAGCTCGGACAGCTGGTCGAGCAGCAGAAGCACAGGATGCACTCGTAGAGCCCATCGAGCTTGGCGCGGTCCTCGGGCGACTGCAGTCGCTCCTTGCCCGACGGCGCCGGAGTCGACGCCTTCAACCAGGGCTGGATCAGCGCATATTGCGCATAGGCATGGCTGAGGTCGGGGACGAGATCCTTGATAACCTCCATGTGCGGCAGCGGCGTGATCTGCACCTCGCCCTTCAATTCGGCGATCGGGGTCGTACAGGCGAGGCCGTTGCGGCCGTCCATGTTCATCGAGCAGGACCCACAGATCCCTTCGCGGCACGAGCGGCGGAAGGTCAGGGTCGGGTCGATCTCGTTCTTGATCTTGACCAGCGCGTCGAGAACCATCGGCCCGCATTTTGCGAGGTCGATGGTGTAAAGGTCCCAGCGCGGGTTGGCGCTGGTGTCCGGGTCGTAGCGATAGACTTTGAACGTTTTCAGCCGCTCGCCGGTCTGGGCCTTGTAGGTCCGGCCCTTGGTGATCCTGCTGTTCCGGGGAAGCGTGAACTCGGCCAAAACCTGTGCTCCTGCTGACGTGACCGAGCGCTAGCACGACCCCGAGATCGGTTTCAAATCGATGTCGTAGTGCATGACATCCTCGCGGCGGCCGAGCTTCGAATAGAGCGCGATCGCCGGATCGTCGCCATAATCGGCCTGGACGAAGATCACCCAAGCGCCCGCCGCGACGGCGATGCTCTTCAGCTCGTCGATCAAGGCGGTGGCGATTCCCTCTCGGCGCCGATCTTCCCGAACCGCGAGGTCGTAGATGTAGAACTCGCTGCGCTCCATTTCGAACTTGACCAGCTCGTAGGCGGCAAGGCCGCCGACCACGGTGTTGTCATCGACCGCTGCCAGAGCGACGAACTTCGGATCGGCGAGCACCCGCTCGAGGTAGGAATCGCTCGGCGGATTGGCCTGGTAGATTTCCAGCTCGCCGAACGCTTCGCCGAACATCTCGATCAGACCGCGCATGGTTTCGAGATCGGCTGATCCCAGGCGTTTGACCGAAACGTCCATCAGGCGGCGGCATGCTCCCGAACCGCGCCGAGCACTTCCTCGGCATGGCCAGGCACCTTCACCTTGCGCCACTCCTTCTGGACGATTCCGTCGGGCCCGATCAGGAAGGTCGAGCGCTCCATGCCCATATATTTGCGGCCGTACATCGACTTCTGAACCCAGGTTCCGAACGCGTCGGAGATGCGCCCGTCCTCGTCGGAGACGAGCGGCACCGCCAGGCCGTACTTGCCGATGAACTTCTCGTGGCGTTTCATCGGGTCGCGCGAAATCCCGACGACCATCGCCCCGGCGCGTTCGAAATCGCCGGCCAGAGCGGTGAAATCCTGGGCCTCGCGGGTGCAGCCGGACGTGTCGTCCTTCGGATAGAAATAGAGCACCAGTGGCTTGCCGGGATTGGCGAAGTTGATCGTCTCTCCCGCGCTCGTCGTCACCTCGATGTCCGGCGCTCGGTCGCCTTCGGAAATCATGTCGCTGCTCCTGCTTTCACCTGGTCCCACAATGCCGCGATGCTTTGCCGCGCCTCGTCGTGACGGGCAAGGAGCTCCGACCAATCCTCAAAACCGCAAGCTCGCGCCATCAGCTCGCAACTCTCCTGCGTCGGGCTAGTCGTCTCCGGCGCAATCAGCCGTATCGTGATCAGCATTCGAGTGAGCAACTTTTGTGCATCGATAATCTTTGCTTCGATGAAACCGGCTTCCGCCAGTTGTTCGACGGCGGTTTCAAGCCGCGGGTCTAGCCCGGCTTTGTGCTCGAGCTGGAGCAGGTGAACGGCGAACTCGAGGTCGACCAGGCCGCTCGGTCCGAGCTTGACGTCGAGCGGCCCCGATGGCGGCTTGCTGCGGCTGATGTCGTCGCGCATCCGCGCCGCGTCGGCGACCAGCTTCGCGGCATCGTGCGGGCCATTCAGCACTTCCGCAATGAGCGCGTCGAGGCTCGCTCGGGCGCCTGCGGAGCCGAACACCGGCCGTGCCCGGGCAAGCGCCATATGCTCCCACGTCCAGGCTTCCTTGCGCTGATAGTCGGCGAAGGCGTCGAGCGAGACGACCAGCATGCCTTTCGAGCCTTGCGGCCGAAGCCGCGTGTCGACGTCGTAGAGCGGCCCAGCGGACGTCGGGACGCTGAGCGCCGCCGTCACCCGGTTGGCGAGCCGGTTGAAGTAATTGGCCGGGCCGAGCGGCTTGGCGCCGTCCGACATTTCCGCCTCGGGATTGGTGAACAGATAGATGATGTCGAGGTCGGACGCGTTGGTCAGCACCTCGCCGCCGAGCCGTCCAAGCCCGAGGATCAGCAGCTCGGCGCCCGCCAGGCGGCCGTGTGCCGCTTCGAACTCGCGCACCGTGGCTTCGGCGAGGGCGCCGATCGCGCCTTCGGCGACCCGGGCGTAGCCGTGGCCGACGTCGAGCGGATCCTCGCGAAGGTCGATCAGCTGCACGCCGAGCGCGAAGCGGCGCTCGTTGATCAGCCGCCGCGCCCGGTCGATCGCCATGTCGTAGGGCAGCCCGGCCATGCCGCGCTCGAGATCCTCGGCGAACGCGCTGGCGGGCGGCGGCGGGTTGAAGCAGGAGGAATCGAGCAACGTGTCGAGCAGCTCGGGACGCCGCGCCAGCTGATCGGACAGCGCCGGCGCATGGGCGAGAATCCGTGCGACGAGGGTCGTCAGCGCCGGCCGCGCCTCGAGCAGCCGGTAGAGGTTGACGCCGCTCGGCACCCGTTCGACGACGTCGCTGAGCCGGTTCAATGCCCGCATCGGATCCGCGCTCCTGGCGATGGCTTCGAGCAGCGTCGGCAGCATTGCCTCGAACGCCCGGGTCGCCGCCGCCGAGCGCAGCGAGCGTGGCCGTCCCGACCGCCATTCGCCGATCCGGCGGATCGCCGTCTCGACATCGGGAAAGCCAAGCCCGGTAAGCCGCTCGCGAAGCAACACCTCATTGCTTGGCAGGCGCTCCGAATCGGGTTGCGCGAGCTCGTCGAAAACCGTCCCGACGCGCTCGACCGAGGGCCGCAGCCAATCGAGCAATTCGTCCCCCGACTTGAGGCCGTGAAGCTGGGCGACATTGGTCAGCGCCGGCCGGTCGGCCGGGATCAGGTGGGTCTGCTGGTCGGCGACCATCTGGATCCGGTGCTCGGCGGTACGGAACCGGCGATAGGCCTCCGCCAGGTCGCCCGCGAGCTCGGAGTCGAGATAGCCTGCGCTATGTAGCGCGGCTATGGCATCTAGCGTGGCGCCGGAGCGAAGTTCGGGCTGGCGGCCGCCGTGGACCAACTGGCGCGCATGAACGAAGAATTCGACCTCGCGGATACCGCCGCGGCCGCGCTTCAAATCGAATCCCGGGCCGAACCGCTGGCGCTTCGAATAATGGTCGCGGATCCGCTCGCTGATCGACCGGATCTCCTCGACCGCTCCGAAGTCGAGCGCGCGCCGCCAGACGAACGGCTCGATCGCTTCGAGAAAGCCGTCGCCGACAGATCGGTCGCCGGCGCAGCAGCGGCCGCGGATGAAGGCGGCGCGCTCCCAGCCGACGGCCGAGGTTTCATAGTAGGAGATCGCCGCGTTGACCGGCAGGACGATTGGCGCGACCTCGGGCGACGGCCGAAGCCTGAGGTCGACCCGGGCGACATAGCCGTCCTCGGTCCGCTTCTGCAGCAGCTCGACGATCCGCCGCCCGAGCCGGACCGCGGCGTCAGCCGGCTCGTCGCTCTCCTTCCTCGGCAAGCTATTGGGATCGAACAGCAAAAGCAGGTCGACGTCGGACGAAAAGTTGAGCTCGCGGCTGCCGAGCTTGCCGAGCGCGATGACCGCCAGTCCGCGCGGCTCCTCGCCGGGCGTGCGCTCGGCAATCGCCACCTCGATCGCCCGGGCGATGGCCTGATCGGCGAAATCGGACAGCCGGGCGGTGACCTGTTCGAGCCCGAGCTCGCCGGCAAGGTCGCCGAGCGCAACCGCCATCGCCAGCGCCCGCCGCCGTCGGCGAAGCTCGGCGTCGGCGGTTTCGGCGCCGGTCTGGAGCGCCTGGTCGGCTGCCGCAGCAGCGCCCCTGGCGAGGAAGGATTCGGCGATGTCGGGCCGGGCGGCGATGCAATCCCGAAGGAACGGAGAATGGCGCTCGGCACGCTCAATCGCTTCGTTTCGTGCCGATGTTGCGCGCGAGCTACTCACTCGCCGGTCCTTGCCCGAAACCGCCCCGCGAGGAAACTTCCCGCCCGATTCCGTGTTCTTGTTATCAAATGAAGGCAGATTGTAAGTCGATGGGTGCCGCAGCAATTGAAATGGACCGGCGACCGATCCGGATCGACATGCCTCCCGAGCATTCGGGAATCATGGCGGCTCTCCGGCGCGCGTTCCAGGCGGCCGCCAACGAACCCAGCGACCGCGATTTCAACGAGATTTTGCGCAAGCTGAACTGAGCGCCTGCGACCCCCTCTAACCCAGGTCCCGGCTTAGCTCGTCGACCTCGTTCATGATGGTCTGCAGCGCCGATTTGTCGGGGTCGGTCTTGTGCTGCCGGCGCGACGGCAGCTTGCCGCTCGACAACAGGGCCTCGAGGGCGACCCGGCCGCGGGCCACCCGGCTCTTGATCGTCCCCACCGCGCAGCCGCAGATTTCGGCCGCTTCCTCATAAGCAAAGCCGCCGGCCCCAACCAGGATCAGCGCCTCGCGCTGGGGCTGCGGCAGGTGCATCAGCGCCCGCTGCATGTCGGCCAGCTCGATATGGCGGTCCTGGCTCGCCGGAGCAGCGAGGATCTTCGACGCCGTCAGCTCATCCCACTCGCCCTTGAAGCGCGCGCGGCGCATCTGGCTGAGGAACAGGTTGCGCAGGATGATGAAGGTCCAGGCGCGCATGTTGGTGCCG
Source organism: uncultured Sphingomonas sp. (assembly GCA_946886845.1). The sequence continues at coordinate 11,371 of CAMPJH010000036.1, forward strand.
GCCTGGAAGCGCTTGCGCGCCGCCCACGCCTTCAGCAGCGTTTCCTGGACGAGATCGTCGGCGAGGTCGCGGCTGCCCGACAGCGAGCGGCCGA
>CAMPJH010000037.1 GCA_946886845.1 uncultured Sphingomonas sp.
CGGATGAAGGCGTCACCTATGCGCGCAAGATCGACAAGGCCGAGACCCGAATCGATTTGACCCGGCCGGCCGAGGAGATCGAGCGGCAAGTGCGCGCTTTCGCGCCCTTCCCCGGCGCCTGGTTCGAAGCCAATCGCGAACGCATCAGGATCCTGGAAGCGGAAGCGGGGCATGATGCGGATGGACGCCCCGGCGAAGTCCTGGACGATTGCCTGACGATCGCGTGCGGCTCCGGTTACATCCGGCCGCTCAAGGTGCAGCGCGCCGGTCGCGGCGTGATGACTCCCGGCGAGTTACTCCGCGGATATCCGATCCCGAAGGGAACGATCCTTCCGTGACCCGCTGGCGGCTCACCATAGAATATGACGGCGGGCCGTTCATGGGCTGGCAGCGGCAGGAGCATGGCCCTTCGGTGCAGCAGGCGCTCGAGGAAGCGCTCAACTCGATGACCGGCGAGCTTGCCGCGGTGCACGCCGCCGGCCGGACCGATGCCGGGGTGCATGCGCTGGCGATGAGCGCCCATGTCGAGATCGAAAAGACCCTGACCGAGCACCGACTCCGCGAGGGCCTGAACGCGCTCGTCCGGCCCCAGCCGATTTCGGTCCTGTCGGCGGAGCACGCACCCGACGATTGGCACGCGCGCTTCTCCTGCGTCGGCCGCCGCTATCTGTACCGGATCCTCAACCGCCGGGCGCCGCCGGCGCTGGATAACGGCCGGGTCTGGCACATCGGCGCCGATCTCGACCTCGACGCGATGCGCGAGGGTGCGGCGATGCTGGTCGGCCGCCACGATTTCACCACCTTCCGCTCGGCCCATTGCCAGTCGGAAAGCCCGGTCAAGACGCTCGACTCGCTCACCGCCAGCCGGGTCGGCGACGAAATCCGCGTCGAGGCGGCGGCTCGCAGCTTCCTCCATCACCAGGTGCGATCGATGGTTGGCTGCCTGGCGCTGGTCGGCCGCGGCCAGTGGATGCCCGCCGACATCAAGTCCGCTCTCGACGCCCGCGACCGCTCGGCGCTCGGCTTCAACGCGCCGCCGCACGGCCTCTATTTCGTTGAAGCGATCTACCCGTGACGACGAGAAGATCGGGCCGCACTTACAATTCGACGCCGAAACGGCTATATGGGCACCGCTACTAGTCGCAAACGGACGGTCTCAAGAGCGCTTTGCGGCTCCTAATTCCTTCTCTTCGCTGCTCCTAGCACTAGCGGGCCGGTTGTCGGCTCCGTGACTAAGAAGGAACTAGACTATGCCAATCGGCACCGTAAAATTTTTCAACGCCTCCAAAGGCTATGGCTTCATCAGTCCTGAGGACGGCGGCCAGGACGCATTCGTCCACATCACCGCGGTCGAGCGTGCGGGAATGCAGACGCTCAACCAGGACCAGAAGGTCAGCTATGACCTCGAAGAGGACCAGCGCGGCAAGACCAAGGCCGTCAATCTGCAGCCGGTCGACTAACTGAATATCGGATGCGGGGCCGCTGCCAGCGGTCCCGCTCCACCCCAGCAAACCCCGATAATGGGAACCATGACCGACAGAGAAACCTACCTTGCCCGAGCCGCCGAAGCGCGCGCCCAGGCAGACGCAGCGACGCTCGACAATGTGCGCGATCGCTGCCTCAGGTCCGAAGCGGCCTGGAACGAAATGGCCGCGCGCGCAGCGCGGACCGAGCGGATGCGCGAGACGCTGCTGGCCGACAAGGCCAAGGCAGCCGCCGCGCTGGCCGCTGAAAGTCAAAAATAAAGAGAAAAACTAAGTGAAGAATTTCCAGTACAAATCGCGAGCCGCGCAAAAGCGCCGCCGCAATCCCAAATCCTCCCTTTTCCAGCTCATGACCCCGGCCGAGAGCCGCCAGGCACGAGCAATCGCCTACCAGGCCGCGCTCGCCGTTCTCGGCTAACGCCGCGGTCCGTCGCTCTCGCTCGCTTCGAGCGGGGCGGCGGCGATCAACAACAGGCCGGCGGCGACGAAGCTCACCGCCAGGATCCAGGCAAAGGTCGCGACGATGTCGCTGGTTGTCCCGAACAATCCGTAGACCAGCACCGCGACCGGCAACCCGCCGAGCAGCAGCACCGCCAGCAGGAAATCCACCGCTGAGGCGAAATAGACCCAGTTGCACAATGGCCGTGGCGAGCCGAACGCCGAGACCAGCAACGCGCCGGCGCGGACCACCAGCCACAGAATGACCAGGTTGAGGACCGTGAAGAAGTTGGCGCCCGGGTCGAGCGCCAGCCGAAGCCCGGCGAGCAGGCTCGCGGCCGCGGCGATCCCAGCCGGTATGTGGTGCCCGCGCCGGGCGAACACCGCGAACAGCTCGATCGCTCCGGCCGCCATCAGCATCAGCCCCACCACCGTCCGGCCGGGAATGTGCCGGGCCATAGGCAGCAGCGCCGAGCCCAAAGCGAGCAGGACGATCAAGATCCCGGCGATTCGGATCACCCGGGTGCGGTCGCTGGTCGACATTGCAGGCGTTCTACTCCGCGGAAGCGGCGCGGTTCCGTTTCGGGGCCGAATCGTCGGCGCATTAGCGACTTGTTAGCTACGCGAGGCGCAGGCTTTGCGGCCAAACTGCCGGATCGATCGATGAGCGAAGCGCCGTCAGCAACAACGTTCGTCATGGGCGCCCGACTCCCGTGGCCCGACGACGCGCCCGCGATCGACGACAAAGGGCCGTTCGACCCGGCAATCGTCCACGGTGCGGGGTCGCGGCGGAACTGCTCGGTCCGCAGGATTTCCTCGCTCGGGGCGACACTTCGCGGCGAGGTCGTAAAAGCGCCCGGCGACGATGTCGCGGTCGAGCTGGCCAGCGGCCAGCGCCCCGCGGCCACGGTCGAATGGGTCAGCGGCGGCGAAACCGGGGTCCGCTTCGAGGAGCCGGTCGACGTGATCGCCCTGATCAACCGCGAGCTGGTCAGCCAGCCGGTCGAGCGGCGGGCGATGCCGCGGGTCGAAATCCGCTGCGGCGCCTATCTCAAATGCGGCGGCGACGTTGCGCCGGTGGTGGTCCGCAACATTTCGGCGCGCGGGCTGCAGCTCGAGGGCGAAGCCCTGCCGAGCGCCGGGACCTTCGTGTCGGTGCTGATCGAGGGTCTCAACGTTCCGGCCGGCGAGGTCGCCTGGCGCAAGGCCAATTTGGCGGGGATCGCGCTGCTCGACGATCTCAGCTGGTCGTCGATCATGCCGTGGATCCGCGACCAGGTGCGCAAGCAGGCGCTGTAGCGGCGCAGCCGTATCCTTCGCTTCGCGCTAACTTGCGGACCCTACACGTTATATTTTAGGTAACCTCACAGGCGTAAACGCTTGTTCGCCGCGCTTCGGGAGGTTTCGTGGACGATTGGGAAGCCGCATTCCGGGAAAAGAGCGAGCGCCGGCGCCGGCGCTCCCAGCGCAATCGCCTGATCGGGCGCGGCGCCTTGCTGGCCCTGATCTCGGGAGTCATTCTCCTCGGGCTGTGGACGTTCGACACTCTGATGCACGACGGTTTTCGCTGGTTTTGAGCCGCGTCGCTTGGCGCGGAGAAGCGCCGAAGTTGCCACAGCCGAAGAAATCGGCGGCGCGAATCCCGGCGACACAAACTTCGCCAACTTCGCCAACTTTGTAACCTTCGCAGCTCGGCAGATGTGTGACGGATTCAAAGAGCGTTTCGGCCTAGCCGCCGAGTCGGGCGAGCAAAGCAAATCAATTCCTACATTGGAAGCGAATCGGACTCACCTCGCTCGCGCTGACGGTCATCGCGGATCGAGCCCGAACTTAATCCGCCATGCGGAATCGAGCAGATCCTGCTCCTCCGGATGTTTCCGGATGTAGGCGGCGAAGAACGGACAGATCGGGATCACCTTGAGCCCGCGAGCCCGAGCCGATTCGAGCCCGGCCTGGATCAGGGCTGTTCCGAGCCCCTCCCCTTCATGCGCTTCCGGCACCTCAGTGTGCGTGAACATGATCTTGCCGGTGAGGAGGTTGTATTCGGCGAAGGCGAAGCTGCCGTCGCCGAGGTCAATCTCGAACCGGTGCCTGTCGGCGTTGTCGCGGACTTCGAACTGGGGCCAGGGCGTGGTCATTCCCACACCCTAGACTCACCCGCAAAGTGGGCGAAAGTGCCGTTGACCGCCGCGCGCGCTGGCGGCAGGTTCCGCGCCATGAGCGACGCGACCGACAGCCTGCTTGCCGACATCCTGGCCTTCATCGACGAAGTGAACCGCGGCGACGCGGCGGCGGCGCTGGCGCGGTTCACCGACGACGTCTGCATCGTCGAGGACCTCGCCCCTTATCGGATGTCCGGTCCTGGCGCGGGCCAGAAGTGGCTGAGCGCGATGGGCGCCAACGCGCAGAAGCTGGGCGTCGCCGCGGTCGTCCTCCACCCCGGCCAGCCGCGGCGGATCGAGGCCGACGAGGCGACCGGCTATTGCGTGCTTCCGGGCGAGCTGACTCTCGACGGGCCGAACGCCAAACTGAACGCCGCCGGCGAGCTGACGATGGCGGCGCGGCGCGAGAACGGCGCGTGGAGGTTCTGCGCGATGACCTGGGCGGGGGACCAGCCGGCGGCGCGGTAAGCCCGAATCCCGGCTTACCTTGTGACCCATTGTTGCGGCCGGTAAACATGTCACTGATGGCGGACGACGGCTGCACACTTGGCTTCGGCGAGACCTACGACATGGTCGCTGTCCAAACCGCATGCGGCCAATTGTTGAGCCTCACCTCCCACCGCAGTGATGACAGCATCCCGCCCCACAAGCACGTCAACGACTATCTCTGCATGGTCTTGAGCGGAGGTTTTGCCGAACGCGAGCGGAACCGATGGCAGGAACGGCGAGCCGGATGCTATTTCACCCATCAGGCGGGTGAAATGCACCACGATCACTTCGGACCGCAGGGCGCCGTCTGCCTCAATCTCCATTTCCCCAGCGGACAATCGGGAACCGCGCTGAACGGGACCTGCCCGACATCGGCCAAGGTGACGGCCGACAAGCTGGCATTCGAGCTCGCCTCGAGCTCGCGCGAAGAGCTGGTCATGGCATCGCTGGCAGCGGAAATACTGGCCAATCTCAATCCAGCGGCGACCGAAACACCGCACGGCGGCAAGTGGATAGACAGGATCATCGAGGCGATCTCGGACGAGCCCTGCCGCCGCTGGAGGCTTAGGGAGCTGGCCGAGATCGCGGGTCGTCATCCGGTCCACGTTGCGCAGTCGTTCCGTGCCCAAACGGGCACGTCGCTCGGCGCCTTTCAGCGCCTGCGGCGCCTGACCTGCCTTAGCCTGGCTTTGCGGCTCAAGCAGGACTCTCTGGCCATGCTCGCCGCCGAATTCGGTTACTGCGATCAGTCGCACATGAACTCGGAATTCCGCTCCGCATTCGGGGTGAGTCCGGGCCGCTATCGGCGCGCCTTCCACTAATTTCCTCCAAGACAAAGAGGCGGCGGTCGGCGAAGCTGCCGGCCCAAACGCGTCTCTGGGAGGGATGACGATGATGCGAAGTTGGTGCCTCGCGGCGATCGCGCTCCTGCCCGCCGTCACCGCCGTTGCGCAACCCAGCCAGAATGCGAACTCCCCGGTCGCGACGCCTGCAGCCCTCGAAGGCCTTTGGGTCGCGGCCAATCGGTTCGGGCCCGACATTCGCGGCACCGTCCTGCTCCTGCCGCGCAATGGGGTGCTGGTCGCCGATATCGCTGGCTTCACCGTGCCGGTTCGGCAGCAGGGCAATGCCTTTGCGTTCGACCTTCCGGACGGCAAGGGCAGCTTCCGCGGAATGCGCGGCGGGACGCAGATCGACGGCCAGTGGATCCAGCAGGGCACGGTGAGCGGCGGCGCGCGTTATGCGACACCGCTCGTCCTGCGCGCCGACGGCAGCGGCCGGTGGGTCGGCGAGGTCGAGCCGCTCGACGATCACATGACCTATTATCTGCCGGTCAGCCGCGCGGCGGACGGCCGCCTCGCCACTTACCTCCGCAATCCCGAGCGCAACCAGGGCATCTTCCTGGGAGTCAGCCGGATCGAACAGGACGGCGACGTCCTCCGGCTGGTCGGCACCCGTCGCGGCCAAAAAGAGGAATCGGTGATCGCCACGGGCAGGCGCGATGCCGAAATCGGCCGCCTCACCTTCCCGCTCTACGGGCGAAGCTTCGACTTCGACCGCGACACGGCCGACAGCAGCCCCTTCTACCCGCGCGGCAAGACGCCGGAACGCTACAGCTATGCGCCGCCGCTGCAGCGCGACGACGGCTGGCCGGTGTCGACGCTCGAACAGGAAGGCATCGACCGCGCCGCCATCGAGCGCTTCGTCCAGAAGTTGATCGACATGCCGATGGACGGGATCGGCAGCTCGCAGATCCACAGCCTGGTGATCGCCCGCAACGGCAAGCTGGTGCTCGAGGAATATTTCCACGGCCACGATCGCGACACGCCGCACGACACGCGGTCGGCGGCGAAGAGCTGGACCAACGTGCTGATCGGCGCGGCGATGCAGTCGGGCGTGCCGATCCGGCTGGACACGCCGGTCTATCAGACGATGCTCGGTTCGGTTCCCGCCGACCTCGACCCGCGCAAGAAGGCGATGACGCTCGAGCATCTGATCTCGATGACCGCCGGGTTCGACTGCGACGATTCCGGCGACCGGCCGGGCGACGAGGACCCGATGCAGGAGCAGACCGCCGAGCCCGACTGGTATCGCTACAGCCTCAACGTGCCGATGGCATGGAACTCGGGCGATCAGATCGTCTACTGCAGCATGAAGCCGAACCTCGCCGCCGGGATGCTCGAGAAGATCGCCGGCGAGCCGATGCCGGAGATGTTCTACCGGCTGGTGGCGAAGCCGATGAAGATGCGCGATTATCACCTGTTCCTGACGCCGACCGGCACCGCATACGGCGGCGGCGGCCATCATTTCACCACCCGCGACTTCATGAAGCTGACGCAGCTGTTCCTGAACGACGGCAAGTGGGAAGGCCGGCAGATCGTCAGCAGCGAATGGGCGCGCAAGTCGAGCGCGCCGCTGCGCGTGCTGTCGCCGTCCAGCGGCCAGACCTACGGCTATCTGTGGAACTCGGTCGCTTACGATTACAAGGGGCGCAAAGTTCATGCTTTCTTCCCCGGCGGGAACGGCGGCCAGGTCTATATCGGCATCCCCGAGCTCAATCTGCTGATCGCCTTCACCGGCGGCAATTACGCGGACCGGGTGCTGTTCCGGTCGCAGCGCGAGTTCGTCCCCGAGGACATCCTGCCGGCGGTGAAGTAGAATTTCGTTTCGCCAGTGGGACAAAGCGCGTACTCCGTACACGGGGAACGAGCTTCCACGCTGCGGTGAGTGGTCGCCCGAGCAACAGGGGAAGACCAGTCATGACCAAATCGGCACTCCGCCTTTCGGCGGCGATGGCGCTCGCCGTCCTTACCGCCTCGCCAGCGATCGCGGCCAAGCTGCGGCTTCCGCCGGCACGGGCGCCCGAAGCGCAGATCTTCGCGCCGACGGCGATCGCCGCCGACCTTCAGAAGCGCGGCTATCGGATCGAGTCGATGAAGCGGCAGGGGACCGCTTATTCGATCAAGGCGATCGGGCCGCACAAGAACAAGGTCCAGCTGATGGTCGACGGCCGAAGCGGTGAGATCGTCGGGCTCGCCGTCCTCGAGCCCGCTCCCGACCTGATCTCGCTGATCGCGAAGGCGATCGTCGGCGGCAAGAACACGCGCTATATCGACGATCGCTACCCGTTCGGGATCATGGTTCCCGACCTCTACCAGAAGGACTGGATCGTGGTCACCAGCTGGACGGTGAGCCCGGCCGCGCCGCGCTACATCAAGGCGCCAGCGTCGGCTCGCGGCTACCGCTATGCGGTTCCCTCCCGGACTGTGCGCCCTGGCCGCGGCGGCCGCAGCCGAAGCACTATCGCCCCTGCGCGGATGCAGAAGCCGCAGTACGACGTCTACGACGCCAAAGGCACTGCGATGGAGACCGCCTCCGCCGAAGACACCACGATCATCAGCGAAGTGACCACCGAGGAAACGACCTATTCCGTCGAGGAATCGGCAATGGAGGCGAGTTATCTCGGCGGCGAGCTGAGCGGCGAAAGCTATGACGAGGTCGCCGATTACGATGCCGAGGACGGCGACTCCGAGTTCGCCGACGACAGCAACGACGGCTACGACGCCGAGGTCGACGAAGCGGAAGTCGCCGCGGATCTCGACGATGACGGCGACGCCGATGATAGTGGCGACGAGGCCAGCGACGACACCGACGATGCGGATGAGGCGGACGCTACCGATGACGCTGGTGACGACTCCGTCGCGGACGACTCGGCCGAGGAAGCCGACGAAGCGGCCGACGACTCAGAAGAAGCAGCTGACGACTCCGACGAAGGCGAAGCGGAAGAGGACGAGCCCGAGGAAGAGCCCGAAGAGGAAGAGGACGAGGGCGGCGACGAGGACTATGACGACGGCGGCGATGACGGCGGCGACGAGCCTGAACTGGCGACCGTCAGCTAGCTGATCGGCGGCGAATTCATTTCGTGGCTTGCAGCTCCCGCTGCAGGAGCCCCGCCTCATCGGCCACGTCCTCGCTTGCGGCGGAAAGGTCGCGCAAGCGATCGACGTAGGCGGCATATTGCGGCCGTAAGTCGGCGCCCTGGTAAAAGTGCGCCGGGGTGGAGAGGTATGGGAGCACCTCCCTCTCGCTGAATTCGTTGTAGCGCACGTAGCGCTCGCCGAAATTGTCGGCGCGGTTGAAGAACATCGCCAGGCGGAGGAACAGCCGCGGCTCGATCGACCGGGCGACCCCGGTGGCGACAACCGCGTCCCAGGCGCCGGTCGGCGGACGCTCGCTTCCCGGCTCGCGGTAGACCGGCGGCGGCGGTCGGCGACCGGCCGCGCGAGCCCGCTCGAACTCGGCAACGCGCGCGTCCATCCCCTGCTCGATCTCGCGGCCGTGAGTTCGAAATTCGTCCAGCGCGCCGGCGACGGCGGCGATGATCTGATCGCGATACTCGCGCTCGTTACGATCGGCCGCCCATTCGGAAGCCTGAAGGCCGAGCAACACGCCGAGAACGACAGTGAACAATTCGATGCCGACGCCGGGCCAATCGCGAGCGCGAAGCTGTGCGACGACGCGCTTCAGCAACGGCACGTGGATAGCCATCGGTTCCCCCTTCCGATGCGGAGAGCCGACGGTAGCGCGGCGGCACGTGCGGGGGAAGTGAGCCGCTATCCCGTGCTGACGAAGCTATCGAGTACCTTCTTGCGCCCGGCGTGCTCGAAGTCGATCTCGAGCTTGTTGCCCTCGATTGCGGCGATGGTGCCGTGGCCGAACTTCTGGTGGAAGACGCGCTGGCCGAGCGCCAGATCGTCGCGGCCCTTGTTGCCGAGGCTGACGGCGCTGGCTTTCACTTCGATCGGCGGGCGGGCGTAAGGGTCCCTCGAGCGGAAGTCCGTGGTCGAAATGCCGCGCTGGAAGCCGGGGCCGCGGGTCGCCGCCCGGGCGACGTGGGCGAAGGGATCGGCGCGCTCGCTCCATTGCGCGCGCCACAGGCTCTCGCCGCCGCTCATCGTCGTTTCCTGCTCGATATGGTCGTCGGGAAGCTCGGCGACGAAGCGGCTCGGCAGGCTGCTCGACCACTGGCCGTAGATCCGGCGGTTGGCGGCGTGGATAACCGTGCATTTGCGCCGGGCGCGGGTGATGGCGACGTAGGCGAGCCGCCGCTCCTCCTCCAGTGACGCGAGCCCGCCCTCGTCGAGCGCGCGCTGCGACGGGAAGATGCCCTCCTCCCATCCCGGCAGGAAGATAGTGTCGAACTCGAGGCCCTTGGCGGCGTGGATGGTCATGATCGTGACCTTGTCGCGGCCGCGGTCCTCGTCATTGTCCATCACCAGGCTGACATGCTCGAGGAAGCCCGACAGGTTGTCATATTCCTCCATCGCCCGGGCGAGCTCGGCGAGGTTTTCGAGGCGGCCGGCGGCCTCGGCGGAGCGCTCGGCCTGGAGCATCGCCGTGTAGCCGCTCTCGTCGAGGACGATCCGGGCGAGCTCGGCATGCGGCGTCGAGTCGGCCATCTGCCGCCAACGCGCGATGTCGGTGATGAAGCGCCCAAGCGAATTGCGGGCGCGGGCCTGGAGCTCGTCCGAATCGAGCAAGGTCGCTGCGGCGATCAGCAGCGGCTGCTGGTTTGCGCGGGCGGCGCTGTGGATGGTGGCGATCGCCTTGTCGCCGAGGCCACGCTTGGGCTGATTGACGATTCGCTCGAACGCGAGGTCGTCGGCCGGCTGGTGGATCAGCCGGAGGTAAGCGAGTGCGTCGCGGATCTCGGCCCGCTCGTAGAAGCGGAAGCCGCCGATGATCTGGTACGGCAGGCCGATGGCAATGAAGCGTTCTTCGAACTCGCGGGTCTGGAACTGGGCGCGGACGAGGATGGCGATGTCGCTGAGCGGCCGGCCGCGGGCCTGCGCGGATTCGATTTCCTCGCCGACCCGGCGGGCCTCCTCGGGGCCGTCCCAGACGCCGATCACGCGCACCTTCTCGCCCTCTCCCGCGTCGGTCCACAGCGTCTTGCCGAGGCGGCCGGCATTGTTGGCGATCAGGCCGTCGGCGGCGGCGAGGATGTGGCTCGTCGAGCGGTAATTCTGCTCGAGCCGGATGATCTTCGCGCCCGGAAAGTCCTGGCCGAACTTGAGGATATTGGCGACCTCGGCGCCGCGCCACGAATAGATCGACTGGTCGTCGTCGCCGACGCAGCACAGGTTGCGGCGCGGCTCGGCGAGCAATTTCAGCCATTCGTACTGGCTGGAATTGGTGTCCTGATATTCGTCGACGAGGATATATTTGAAGCGGTCGCGATAGGCTTCGAGGACGTCGGCCTGGCTGCGGAAAATGCGCAGCATGTGCAGCAGCAGGTCGCCGAAGTCGCAGGCGTTGAGGGTCTTCAGCCGCTCCTGATAGGCGGCGTAGAGCTCGCGGCCACGGCCCGGACCGAAGCTCTCCGCTTCGCCGGCGTCGACCTGCGCGGGAGTCCAGCCGCGGTTCTTCCAGCGGTCGATCAGGCCGGCGAGCTGGCGCGCCGGCCAGCGCTTCTCGTCGAGCCCTGAGGCGCTGATCAATTGCTTCATCACCCGCAACTGATCGTCGGTGTCGAGGATGGTGAAGTTGCTCTTCAAGCCGACCAGCTCGGCGTGAGAACGAAGCATCCGCGCCGCGACCGAGTGGAAAGTGCCGAGCCACGGCATGCCCTCGAGCGCCCCGCCCGACAGCGCCGCCACCCTTTCCTTCATCTCGCGTGCCGCCTTGTTGGTGAAGGTGACGGCGAGGATCTGGCTCGGCCATGCCTTGCGGCTGGCGATCAGATGCGCGAGCCGGGCGGTCAGCGCCGCGGTCTTGCCGGTGCCGGCTCCGGCCAGCACCAGCACTGGCCCCTCGGTGGTCAGAACCGCCTCGCGCTGCGGCGGGTTCAGCCCTTGCAGAT
>CAMPJH010000038.1 GCA_946886845.1 uncultured Sphingomonas sp.
GGTTGGGTGGGGGTGACTTTGGAGCCCGCTCTACGTCAACCGTCACCCCACCCCAACCCCTCCCCATCAAGGGGAGGGGATAAGTTGCTTCGTTTCGCTCGCAATGACACAGCGGGACCGTGCACCTCTACCCGCTTCTTCGTCCGTTGCTCTTCGCGCTCGGCCCCGAGACCGCGCATCGCGTTACGCTCAAGGCGCTGAAGCTGCTGCCGCTGCATTCGCCGCATTTGCCGGAGACTCTCAAGTCGACTGTCGCCGGGATCGATTTCCCGTCGCCGGTGGGCCTCGCGGCCGGGTTCGACAAGGACGCCGAAGTTGCGGCGGAAATGCTGACTCTCGGCTTCGGCTTCGTCGAAGTCGGGACGCTGACCCCGCGGCCGCAAGCCGGCAACCCGAAGCCGCGGCTGTTCCGGCTGGCCGAGGACCGCGCAATCATCAACCGGATGGGGTTCAACAATCGAGGCCAGGCCGAGGCGTTCATGCGGCTCGAAGGCGTCAATCGCGCCGGCGGGCCGATCGGAGTCAATATCGGCGCCAACAAGGATAGCCCCGACCGGGTCGGCGATTATGTCTCGGGAGTCCAGGCGATGAGCGCGGTCGCCGAATATTTGACCGTCAACATCAGCTCGCCCAACACGCCCGGGCTCCGCGCGCTCCAGGAGCAAGGCGCGCTCGATACGCTGCTGTCGGCGATTGCCGGGGCCCGGCCGCCGAAGGGGCCGCCGATCTTCCTGAAAGTTGCGCCCGACCTCGAGCCAGGCGACCCCGAGCGGATTGTCCGGGCGGCGATCGACAACGGCATCGACGCGCTGATCGTCGCCAACACCACCGTGTCGCGGCCGCCGCTCAAGTCAGACTTTGCGGGCGAGCAGGGCGGGCTGTCGGGCGAGCCGCTCAAGCCGCTGGCGCTCGACGCTCTGCGTGCTTTCCGAAGCGCCAGCGGCGGCGCTCTGCCGCTGATCGGCTGCGGCGGGATCGCCAATGCCGACGACGCCTGGGAGCGGATCCTGGCCGGTGCCTCGCTGGTCCAGCTCTACACCGCCATGGTCTACCAAGGGGCGCACGTCGCCCGGCGAATCGCCTTCGGGCTGGCGCGCAAGCTGGACCAGTCCGGTCATGCGAGCATCGCCGAGGCGGTGGGGGCAGGCACCTAGCCGGGCGGGAACACCAGGACGACACCCTCGCGGCGCGGGTCATAGCCGCCGTCGACCCGGCCATTGCGGATCAGCACACCGTGCACCCCCGAATCCTCGCCCTGGCCCGGTTCCAGTGCGATTCCCTTGGCACGCAGCCCTTCCAGTACCTGCGGCGCAAACCTGGTGACCTCGCCCTGGAAGTTCGCACCGCGAGCGACGAGGTTCGGGGTGGCGAGCGCCTGCTGCATCGGCAGGTTCCAGTCGACCGCCGCGACCAGCGACTTGGCGACGAAAGCGAGGATCGCATTGCCGCCCGCCGAGCCGATCGCGCCGGCGAACTCGCCGTCCGGAGTCAGCAGGATCGTCGGCACCATTGACGAGCGCGGCTTCTTGCCGGGAGCGACCGCATTGGCCGCCGGCCGCCCGTCCTTGCCGGTCGGGCTGAACGAGAAATCGGTCAGCTGATTGTTGAGGAAGAAGCCGTCGACCATCCGGCCGCTGCCGAAGATCGATTCGACCGTGGTCGTCATCGACACGACATTGCCTCGGGCGTCGCGGACGATGAAGTGCGAGGTGCCGGCCGGCTCGAGCGTCTTGTCGGCGGTGACGGCCGGAGCGCCAGCCGGAACTCCGGGCTGCGGCGGCGGGCCTGCGGTCGCTCCGATTAGCTTGGCGCGCTGGGCAATATAGGCGGGATCGAGCAGGCCCTCGACGGGCACGCGCACGAACGCCGGATCGCCGACATATTGGTCGCGGTCGGCGTACATGATCCGGCTCGCCTCGGCGAACAGGAACCAGGCTTGCGGGTCGTTCGGCCCGCGCTGGGCGATGTCGGTGGTTTCGAGCAGCTTCATCAGCTCGATCAGGCCGACTCCGCTCGACGGCGGCGGCGGGACGCACAGCAGATAGACGCGCCAGGAGCGGCACAAAGGCTCGCGCTTGACGGGCCGGTAGCTGGCGAGGTCGGCGAGTGTCATCGATCCGCCGAGCGGGCCGGCGCGAGTCCGTTCGACGATCCTGGCGGCGGTCGAACCGGTGTAGAGCGCTGCCGGGCCCTGCGCCGCGAGGCGGGCGACAAACTCGGCATAAGCCGGGTTGCGCAGCCTGTCTCCGGCGTCGAGCAGGGTTCCGTCGGACTTCGAGAAATAGGCGCGGGCATCGGGTGCCGAAGCCTGCGGCGCGTGGCTGCGGATCATTCGCGCAAGGCGTGGGCTCACGGCGAACCCTTCGCTCGCCGTCCGTTGCGCCCCTCCGAACAGGCTCGACCAGGCAAGCTTGCCATGTTCGCCATGGGCCGCGGCAAGCGCCGCCACGGCACCGGGAACGCCGGTGGCGCGTCCGGAGAGGACGGCTTCGCGGAACGGAAGCGGCGTTCCGTCGGCTTTGAGGAACATCGTCGAGGTCGCCTGGGCCGGCGCAACCTCGCGGCCGTCGTAGATGGTGATCCGCTCGCTCGCGGCGTCGTAGTAATTGATGAAGGCGCCGCCGCCGACGCCGGAGCTTTGCGGCTCGACCAGCGACAGCATCGCCTGCACGGCGATGGCCGCGTCGATCGCGCTGCCGCCGCGCTTCAGAACCTCCAGCCCCGCATTGGCGGCGAGCGGGTTAGCGGCGATCACGAACGGTTCGACAATCGCCGGCGCTTCAGCGATCGCTGCGGGCGGCGCCGCCGGAGCCGTTGCGCAGCTCAGCAGGGTAACGGCGGCCGCAACCCCGGCCAGTCTTTTCAGAAGATGCATGACCGGAGCGCCTAACGAAACCGGCGGGATGCGTCCACGCTGGCGCTCAGCGACCGTTTGGCTAAAAGTCCGCGCCCCGGGGAGAAGCTAATGGCGCGTCAGCTCGAGCGTTTCGAAAATCTGGTCCAGATGTTCTTCGCGCGTGCGCTGGAGAAAGGCGACGCGCCGTTCCTGTGGGCGAAACGCGACGGCGAGTGGCGGTCGATCAGCTGGGCGGAAGCCCGGCGCCAGGTGATCGCGTTTGCGACCAGCCTCGAGCGGATCGGTCTCGTCTCCGGCGACCGGGTGATGCTGGTCAGCGAGAACCGCCCGGAGTGGCTGATTGCCGATCTCGGCATCATGGCGGCGGGGTGCGTGACGGTCCCGACCTACACCACCAACACGACCCGCGATCACGCCCACATCCTCGGCAACAGCGGCGCCAAGGCGGTGATCGTTTCCAACCAGAAGCTGGCGAAGACCCTGATCCCGGCGGTGATCACCTCGACCGATTGCCACCATGTGATTGGCATGGAGGATCTGCGCGCCGGCCAGGCACCCGATTGGATCAATTGCCATAGCTGGACGAAACTGGCGGAAGCCGAGGGCGATGAGGGCGCGGTCGAGCAGCGGGTCAGCGGGATGAAGCGCGCCGATCTCGCCTGCATCATCTACACCAGCGGCACCGGCGGGGCGCCGCGCGGAGTGATGCAGCACCACGGCGCGATCCTCCACAATATCGCCGGCGCGACCGACGTCATCTCATCCGATTTCGGCTGGGGCGACGAGGTCTTCCTGTCCTTCTTGCCCGCCAGCCACGCGCTCGAACATACCGGCGGGCAGATGTTCCCGATCGGGCTCGGCGCGCAAATCTATTATGCCGAAAGCCTCGAGAAGCTCGCCGCCAATATCGAGGAAACCCGGCCGACGATCATGATCGTCGTCCCGCGCCTGTTCGAGATGCTCCGGCAGCGAATCCTCAAGAGCCTCGAGGGCAGTGGCGGCTTGTCGAAATATCTGTTCAAGCGGGCGATGCAGATCGGCCAGGAGAAATATGACGGCAAGCTAAAGCCCTGGAACTTGCCGCTCGACGGCTTGCTCGAAGTCACCCTGCGGCGAAAGCTTCGGGCCAAGGTCGGCGGCAGGACCAAGGCTTGGGTCTCGGGCGGGGCGCCGCTCAACCCGGACGTCGGGATTTTCTTCCAGGCACTCGGGATCACCTTCCTCCAGGGCTACGGCCAGACCGAGGCCGCGCCGGTGATCAGCTGCAACCGCCCGAGCGTCGGTATCAGGCTCGAAACCGTCGGTCCGCCGGTCAAGGACACCGAGGTTCGCATCGCCGAGGACGGCGAGATCCTGGTTCGCGGCGAGCTCGTCATGCACGGCTATTGGCGCAATCCCGAAGAGACTGCACGGGTGCTGAGCGAGGACGGCTGGCTGGCAACCGGCGACGTCGGCCATTTCGACGCCAAGGGCCGGATCGTCATCACCGACCGCAAGAAGGACATCATCGTCAACGATCGGGGCGACAATATCGCCCCGCAGCGGGTCGAGGGGATGCTGACCCTGCAGCCGGAGATCGCCCAGGCGATGGTTTATGGCGACCGCAAGCCGCACCTCGTCGGGCTGCTCGTCCCCGACCCGGAGATCGCCGATGCGCCGGACGTCCAGAAACGGCTTTCGGCGGCGGTCGACCGGGTCAACGCCGATCTGTCGGTGCTCGAAAAGGTGCGGCGGTTCATCCTCGCCGAGGGTCCGTTCACGGTCGAGAACGAGCAGCTGACGCCGTCAATGAAGATCCGCCGGCACGTGATCACGGCCGCCTACGGCGACCGGCTGGAATCGCTCTACCGCCGCTAACGGCTGGGACGCTCGTAGGGTGTGAAATCGCCCATCACGCAGCTGCCGACGGTCATTCGGCTCGTGGTGTCGAGAATCTGGCCGATATCGCCGCTGCACAGGCCCAATCCCCCGGCGTTGCGAGTGACGAGCGCGTAGCCCGGCGAGCCCAGCAGGCTGCAGGAGCCGCTTGGCCTGGTGATCCAGACGCGGTTCGGGCCGTCGCGAAAGGCGATGGTGCTATCGTCGATGACGATCATGTCGTCGGCGCGATAGCTCGGCAGGCACGAGCGCGGTGGGCCGGCGACCTTGCCGGCAAGCAGCCCGGCAAGGCGGGCCTGGGCCTGCTGCTGCGCCACCGCCGTTTGCTGCGCAGACCCGGCGCAGCCGGCGAGCGCGGCAAGGACGAGAGGGGCTAGGGCGTTGCGCATGGCAACGGCCTTCGCGGTCAGGCGCCGGGCCGCGTGTAGGGGATGAAGTCGCCCATCACGCAGCTGCCGACGTTGGTTCCGCTCATCGTGTCGATGACCTGGGCGATATCACCGTTGCACAACTGGCCGATGGTGTCTCGGGTGACCAGCGCATAGGGCCCAAGGCTGAGCTGGTTGCAGGGGTTCTTCGGCTTCTGCAGCCACACCCGGCCCGGGCTTTCGCGGAAGATCAAGGTGCTGTCGTCGATCGCGACCATGTCATGCGTGCGCCAGTTGGGCAGGCAGGATTGCGGGGTGCCGGCAACCTTGTCGCCGAGTAGCTGGGTCAGGCGCGACTGCTGCTTGGCATTGAGCGGTGCAACCTGCTGCGGCGGCCCGGCGGCGCATCCGGCGAGTGCGGCGACGATTGTGAATGAGATGGCCTTACGCATTGCAAACCTCCTTGGCTCGCGGCTGGCAGCGCACATTATGACGCGCTTTTGGTCATGAACGGAAGCTGTCTTTTTCGGCGCGCAGCCGGGCGAACTCCTGCCAGTCGCTTGAGCGAACGAAGGGATTGGTGGCGCGTTCCTCGGCGACCGTCGTCGGCAACGTGACCCGGCCCTCGTCGCGCATCTTTTCGACTCGCGCTTGGCGCTCGGCGATCGCGGCATTGCCCGGCTCAGCATGCGCTGCATAGCGAGCGTTGGCGAGCGTATATTCATGCCCGCAATACAACCTCGTGTCCTCAGGCAGCTCGGCGATCCGCTGCAGCGATCGGTACATCTGCTGCGGCGTTCCCTCGAATAACCGGCCGCAGCCCATGGCGAACAGGGTGTCGCCGACGAAAGCGATTCGGTCGTCCTCGAAGAGCAGCGCGACGTGGCCGAGCGTGTGGCCGGGAATTTCGATCGCGCGCCCCTTATGGTCGCCGATCCGCAATTCGCTGCCTTCGGACAACGCGACGTCGCGGCCGGGGATGGTCTCGGCCGCCGGCCCGGAGACAGTGCAGCCGGTCGCCTCCTTCATTGCCAGATTGCCGCCCGAATGGTCCCAATGGTGATGCGTGTTCCAGACCTGGCTAACCGTCCACCCGCGGTGCTCGGCCTCGGCCAGCGCCGGCGCGGCGTCGCCTGGGTCGACGACCGCGGTCTCCCCCGAGGCCTCGTCACGGACCAGCCAGATGTAATTGTCGGCGAAAGCCGGGACGGGAATGATCTCAAGCACCTCAATCGCCCCTCTTCAGCCGTTGAAAGAATGCAACAGTCGCTTGCGGATCGCAGGTCCTGGACGTCGTGTGCGCGGATTTCATTTTACCATCACTCAACTCGTCGCTATAAATGCACGGTTCGTCGGCGTCCGTGACCGGCAATCCTGTCCGGTGGCCGCCTGCATACGACGAACGCGGGGTTCACTTCCATGATCCAGAAACTGCAGGACAGCCGTTCCGTACTGCTTGGAGCGGTGGCGATTTTCGCAATTGGGCTGACGACCAGCGGCTATGTGCTCGGCGACGGGCTCCGCCGCGCCAAGGCGGCCGAGCGGTCGGTCACGGTTCGGGGCGTTTCGGAGCGCGACGTCACCGCCAATTTGGCGACCTGGTCGATCAACTTTTCCAACACGGGAACCGAGCTTGGCTCGGTGCAGGGATCGGTCGAGCGGCAGGCACGCGCGGTGCGGTCGTTCTTCCAGGCGGCCGGATTCGCGCCCGGCGACGTCACCGACAGCGGGGTCAGCGTGTCGCGCGAGCGGCCCAACGATAGTTATGGCCGTCCCGGCGCCGAGGAGCTCACGGTCAACCGGACGATCCAGCTGCGCACCACCGATGTGATGAAGGCCCGCAACGCCTTCGCCCGCCAGGCCGAGCTGCTTCGGCAGGGGGTTGAGTTGTCGGGCAGCAACATCACCTACACCTTCACCAAGTTGAACGATCTCAAGCCGGAGATGATCGGCGAGGCCAACCGCAATGCGCTTCGCAGCGCCCAACAGTTCGCCCGCGACAGCGGCGCCGACGTCGGCCGGATCCGAAGCGCCAGCCAGGGGTATTTTTCGGTTGGCGCGCGCGACGGCGAGGCGTGCGAGGATTGCGGTTCGAGCGGCGGCACCTCGCCCTATCAGAAGGTGCGGGTGGTCACGACGATCGACTACGAGCTCGGCTAGCGCTTAGGCTTAGGCTCCGGCTGCGCGGTGGCCGGCTGGTCGAGCATCGCAATGGCGTCGCGGGCCGCCTTGCCTGCTTCGCCGTTGGGGTCGGCCGCGGTCGCTCGGGTCCAATAAGCGCGGGCGCCGGCCGAATCGCCGCTGAACTGGGCGACGTGACCGGCCTCGAAGAGGATCACCGGATCGGTGGGGGCGAGAGTCAGCGCCTTGCCGATGCTCGACCTGGCCGTCGCCGGATCGGTTTCGCGGATGGCGAGAGCGGCCGAGAAATACCACAGGAAGGGATCGTCCGGGACCAGCGCCGCCGCCTCGTTCACCTTGGCGCGCGCGGTCTGCAGATGGTTCTGCGCCTCGGCCGCCCGCGCCCGATCGAGCAGGGCCTCGCCGCGCTGTTCCGCCCGGAGGGCGCTACCGGCGAGCGCCTTGTCGAGCGCGAGCGCCGCCTTGCCTGGCTGGCCGGCAGCGATCCACATATTGCCGGCGGCGGCCCACAGCCGCGAGGCTTCGGGATTGCCGGCGTCGACCGCGAGCGCTGCCTGCTCGAACGATTCGGCGGCGGCCTGCGGCTTGGCGTCGGCGCTGGCGCGGATCGCCCGGCAGACGAATGCCTCGGCGGTGACGACGTCGGGGCAGGGCGCCGGCTGAGCGGCGGCGAGGGCTGCGGCGAGGGTCAGGATCATTGCGAGGGCTCCAGTAGGGCGGCGACGGCGCGCAGGATCGCGTCGATCTCGTTCGGCTGCGACAGCCGGTGACCGCCGCCTTTGACGATAGTCAGCTGGACATCGGCTGAACGCAGCCGCTGCAGGGTCCGCAACGCGATCTCGACCGGCACTTCATCGTCGGCCTCGCCGTGCACCAACCGCACCGGGCAATCGACCGCGATCGGCCCGTCTAGCAGCGGCAGCGCCTGGCCGGACTCCCAGAAAGCGGCGGTCGTCAGTTCCGGCTCCGCCCCATGGGGATTGGGCCGCTCCAGCCGCCCGTCGCGCTGGAGCCGGGCCTTCTCGTCGTCGCTATAGCCCCATTCGGTGAAGTCCGGCGCGGCGGCGATTCCGACCAGCGCCGCGACCCGCTCGGGCCGGCGCTCGGCGACGAGCAGGGCAAGCCAGCCGCCCATCGAAGAGCCGATCAGGATGACCGGGCCCTCGGCCAGATGGTCGATCAGGTGCAGCATCTCGTCGAGCCAGCGGTCAAGCGTTCCTTCGTCGAATGACCCGCCCGATGTGCCTGTTCCCGAGTAATCGAAGCGCAACATCGCAAGCCCGCGCGCTTCGGCAAAGGCGTCTAGCGCCAGCGCCTTGCTGCCCTCCATGTCCGACGCATAGCCGGAGAGGAATATCAATGTCGGCGAAACACCTGGCCGCGAGCGATAAGCGACCGCTCGGCCGGCGATGTCGACGAAGGCCAGGTCAGGAACTGTCATGCCGGCGATCTCACGAACCAAATAGCCGGGAAACGCAAGACTGAGCTCCAGCAATTCCTCGTTGAGCCGATCTTGACAGCTTTCTCAAAAAAGCCGGTGATCTGGCCAAGGGGATGCCAATGATCCGCTGGTTGCGCGCGCTAACGCTGTCGTTCCTGCTCATCGCCGCATCGCCGGCGATCGCCCAGCAGAGCGAGCCGGTTCCACCAAAGTCCGACGCGCCTCCGTCACCGCCAACCCGGACAGATCCGCGACCGACGCAGCCGCGGCCAAGGCAGCCGACTGAGCCGCGGCCCGACCTGCGTGACCAGCTGGTTCGCGACTTGCTGGATGTCGTGCTCCAGCCAAAGCGGACGCCGCCGCCTACGGAGGCCGATCGGCCCGCGCCGAGGCCGGCGGAACTGGTCCCCGAGCCGCCGCCGATCCGCGAGGCCGAAGTCCCAGCGCCGGCCACCGAGCCTGCCCCGCCAGCGGTCAGCGTCCCGCCTCGCCCCGCCGCCGTTCCTCCAGCAGCGTCGGTTCCGGAACCGCGGCGGGCCAAGAGTCCGGCGCCACCGGCCCAGCCTTCGCCACCGGTCGTGGCGGCGCCCGTTCCGGAGGCCGCAGCTCCCGAGCCGGTCGCGGCAACTGTCCAACCTTCGCCGCCGCCGCGGGCTTCTCCCAAGCCGACTGCCGAGCCGATTGCCGCGCCGTCGGTCGAACCGGATCGCATCCCCTGGCTGCTGATCGCCGCTGCCGTTTTGGCTGTCGCGGCGGCACTTGCAGCGGCGCACAAGGTCCGGGAGCACCGCCGAATCGCGCGCACCAGGGCGGCGCTCGGCCTGTCGCCGTCGCTCGATCCGGCGGACGGCTCGGGCTCGGCGTCCGGCCTGTCGCTGGCCAAGCCGCCGATCACCATCCGCACCCGGCTCGAATGGGGCGCGATTCAGCATGGCTGAGGGGCTGAGGCTCAGCGCTCTGTTGCCCGATCGGCTCGACCGTGTCGGCGAGCTCGCCGAAAAGACGTTGTGCGAGAATGAAGATATCGGCGGCATGGGACTCGCCTGGAACTATGTCGCCGGGGAGCTTCAGGGCGCCTTGAAAACGGCGCTCGACTGCGACCTGCTCGAAGTGCTCGCCAAAGGCTGGGCGCAGGCGCGGCTGCTGGCCGAATATGCCGACCCGAAAAAGCATCCGCCGGGGGAGCGGGCGGTGATCGAATTGGGCAAGCACGACCTCACGCGCGAGCTCCACCCGGTGATCGCGATCACGATTGGCTCCTGTCCGTGCGTCGAACTCAGATTTACCTTCGCCGTCGCCGCCCATTTCGGCGGGGTGCAGCTCGCGGTCATGGACGGGCACATCGTCGGCGGCAGCCCGGGCGACGCCTGGGCGACCGCTCAGCTGAGCTATCAGGGCGTGCCGCTTTATCCGGAATCGGAGTCGCGCAAGGTCGCGATCCCGGGCGAGTTCCGTTTCGCCGCTCCCGGAATCGCGATCCCGCGGCTGGGTTGACGCGCGGAACGTGCGCGCGTTGGGCTGGTTATCCAGTCGGAGGAGGCCGCCATGATCACACGCACTGCAACCGCCCGCTACGAGGGCATGGGAAAGGAGGGCAGGGGTCGGCTCAGCACCCAGTCCGGAACCCTCGACAACCAGGCCTACGGGTTCGGCACGCGCTTCGGCGACGAGAAAGGGACCAATCCCGAGGAGCTGATCGCGGCCGCGCACGCCGGCTGCTTCACCATGGCCTTGTCGTTCGCGCTGGCGAAGGAAGGCGTCAGCGACGGCACCCTGGAGACGACGGCGCGGGTGCAGCTCGACAGGGAAGGCGAGGGCTTCCGCATCACCCGTTCCGACCTCGAGCTGACCGCCGACGTCCCCGGAGTCGACGATGAGACCCTTCGGCGGCTTGCCGAGGATGCCAAGGCGAACTGCCCGGTCTCGAAGCTGCTCGACGCCGAGATGGACCTCAAGGTGAGGACGAAAGCCGAAACCGCCTGAGGCTTCAGATTGCACCGGAGCTGCGGTGACTGGGCGAGACGAAAATTTCCTCGATGGGAAGTTCGAACAGCTCGGCGATCCGGAACGCCAGTGGCAGCGACGGGTCGTACTTGCCGGTCTCGATGGCGTTGACGCTCTGGCGCGAAACCTCGAGCCGCTCGGCGAGGTCGGCCTGGCTCCAGCTGCGCTCGGCGCGCAGCACGCGCAGCCGATTGATCACCAGCATTCTCCAACGGCCCCGTATTGGACCTTGTTGGCGACCGCGCCGACGCCGAGGCCGAAGAACCAGAGGACGGCGACCCAGTAAGAATCGATGTGCGGCGCGACTCCATAGGCCTCCAGAAAGCCCCACACCGATGCGACCGAGAGCGCCAAGCCCGTCGCGATCAGCGACTGGCGGACGATCAGCATTCGGATGAACTCGTCCTGCTCCTCGACCATTAGCCGCGCGATCGACCAGAAGATGCCCATTATGGCGAGCCCGGGAAGGACGGCCAGGACGATCGTCAGCGCCGTCACTGGCTCGTTCCGGTCGATGAAGAAGGACGCGGCCGCGACCGTGGCGAGATAGAGCGCGGTTACGGCCAAGGTGCGCTTGAGGTAGCGGCGCTGCGCTTCGCTGCG
>CAMPJH010000039.1 GCA_946886845.1 uncultured Sphingomonas sp.
ACCATGATATGGGCGTCAGCCACGTGATCCGCGGCGACGACCACCTCAACAACGCGTTCCGACAGCTGGCGATCATCAGGGCGATGGGCTGGCCGGAGCCGGTCTATGCCCACGTGCCGCTGATCCACGGTCCCGACGGCGCCAAGCTCAGCAAGCGGCACGGGGCGCTCGGGGTCGATTCCTACCGCGACGAGCTCGGGATGCTTCCCGAGGCGGTGTTCAATTATCTGCTTCGGCTCGGCTGGGGCCATGGCGACGACGAGATCATCAGCCGCGAGCAGGCAATCGAATGGTTCAGCCTCGACCATGTCGGAAAATCACCGTCTCGGTTCGACTTCAAGAAACTGGAGAACCTCAACGGTCATTATATACGTGAGGCCGACGACGATCGCCTCGCACAGCTGGTGGCGCCGCGGGTTGGAACCGCGCTGACATCGGAACAGAGGGCGTTGCTCGTCCGGGCGATGCCGGAACTGAAGGCGCGCGCGCACACTCTGAATGAATTGGCCGACGGAGCGCGTTTCCTGTTCGACAAGCGGCCGCTGGCGATCGACCCGTCCGCCAAGGCTCTGCTGACCCCCGAAAGCCGCGCCTTGCTCAAAGCGGCGCACGATGCGTTGTCGCTGCTTGTCGAGTGGGACCATGATACGCTCGAGCAGGCCATCCGCGACGTCGCCGAGCGCGAGGGCGTCAAGCTCGGCAAGCTCGCGCAGCCGCTTCGCGCCGCATTGACCGGACGGACGACCAGCCCGGGGATTTTTGACGTGCTCGCCCTGCTCGGGCAGGGCGAAAGCCTGCTTCGAATAGAAGACCAGATTGTGGAGCCACAAGAATGACCGACGAGATCGCCTCGCTGAAAACGCCGAAGGGGGAATTCGATTTCCCGGTGCTCAAAGGCTCGGTCGGTCCGGAAGTCATCGACATCCGCAATCTCTACGGCGAAACCGGGATGTTCACCTACGACCCCGGCTTTACCTCGACCGCCAGCTGCCAGAGCGCGATCACCTATATCGACGGCGAAAAGGGCATCCTCCTCCACCGCGGCTATCCGATCGACCAGCTTGCCGAGCATTCGACCTTCATGGAGGTCGCCTATCTGCTGATCCACGGCGAGCTTCCCAAAGCGCAGGAGCTCGACAATTTCACCTACACGATCTCCCGCCACACGATGCTGCACGAGCAGCTGATGACCTTCTATCGCGGCTTCCGCCGCGACGCGCACCCGATGGCGATCATGTGCGGCGTGGTCGGGGCGCTCTCGGCCTTCTATCACGACAGCACAGACATCACCGATCCCGAGCAACGGATGATCGCGTCGCACCGGCTGATCGCGAAGATGCCGACAATCGCGGCGATGGCGTTCAAATATTCGATCGGCCAGCCATTCCTCTATCCCGACAACAGCCTGAGCTACACCGGCAACTTCCTGCGGATGGCGTTCGGAGTCCCGGCCGAGCCTTATGAGGTCAATCCGGTCATCGAGCGGGCGATGCGGAGGATCTTCATCCTCCACGCCGACCACGAGCAGAATGCGTCGACGTCGACAGTCCGCCTCGCCGGGTCGTCGGGCGCCAACCCGTTCGCCTGCATCGCCGCCGGCATCGCCTGCCTGTGGGGTCCGGCGCACGGCGGCGCCAACGAAGCCGCGCTCAACATGCTCCGCGAGATCGGCACTCCGAAGCGAATTCCGGAATATATCGCCCGCGCCAAGGACAAGAACGACCCGTTCCGGCTGATGGGCTTCGGCCACCGGGTCTACAAGAATTACGACCCACGGGCGAAGGTCATGCAGCAGACTGCCGCCGAAGTGCTAGACGATCTCGGGATCAGCGATCCGGTGCTCGATACGGCGCGCGAGCTCGAGCAAATCGCGCTCAAGGATGACTATTTCGTCGAGAAGAAGCTCTACCCCAACGTCGATTTCTATTCGGGCGTGATCCTGAACGCGATGGGCTTTCCGACCGACATGTTCACGTCGCTGTTTGCGTTGGCGCGAACCGTGGGGTGGGTCGCCCAGTGGAACGAGATGATCGCCGATCCCGAGCAGAAGATCGGCCGGCCGCGCCAGCTCTACGTCGGCGCCACCCAGCGAAACTACGTTCCCGTCGACAAGCGCTAGGCCGCGGGCAGCTCCAGGGTGAACCGCGCGCCGTTGCCGGGCGCGCTCGATAGCCGGACGTCGCCGCCCATCGTCCGTGCGAGCCGCCTTGAAATGGCGAGGCCGAGCCCGGTTCCCTCGCTTCCTCCGCTGCCCTGCTGAAAGGGCTCGAAGATCCGTTCGTGGTCGGCGCGATCGATACCGGGGCCCTCGTCAGCGACGTGGATCATTGCCGAGCCCCCGGCGCGTTCGAAGGAGATCGTCACCGCAGTCTGTTCGCGGGTGTAGCGGACCGCATTGCCGATCAGGTTGACCAGGATCTGGATGACGCTGCGCGATTCTCCCAAGGCCATGAAACCTTCGGCCGGCTGGATCGCGATCGCGATCCCGCGTTCGCTGGCCGCCGATTCGATCAGCGCCGCAGCTTCGGCCGTGAGTTCGGCGAGGTCGACCTGCCTCGCGCCCGACGCCTGGCCCTGTTCTCCGAGCGAGCGGACGACCGACAGCAGGTGCTTCGCCGCCGTCGCGATATCGGAAGCATAAGCCGCATATTCGTCGCGGACCGGGCCGCCGTTGCGATCGATCATCTGTTCGGCGGAGCGAACGATGCTGTCGAGCGGAGAGCGCAGCGCGGTATGGAGCGCGCTGTCGACCGGCACGCCCTCGTCGGGCGCGGCGGCCGAGCCGTCGAAGCCGGCGAACGTGCCGTCGGGCCGAAGCGCCGCTTCACCGCTGAGAATCAGCTGTCCCGCGCCATCGCGGGTCCTGACCCGCTGGCCGGCAAATCCGGTCCTCGACGCAAGCGCTGCAAGGAGCGGCATTTCCCCTTGGTCCTCCTCGATCCGGAACAGCCTGGTCAGCGGCTGGCCGATCGCGTCGGCCGGATCGAGCGACAGTTGCTCGGCGAGCGCCGGTGCGATCGTCACGATCCGCAATTGCTCGTCGACAGACCAGGTCAGCGGCGTTGCCGCGAGCCGTTCATGCTCGACCGCGGCGATCGTCGCCAGGCGCGGCGGTGACGCCGGACGAGCGGTCCATTGCTCGATGGCAATCGCGACCTCGCCGTCCTCTGGAACCGCACGCACCCACATATCGATGTCTTGCTCGCGGCCGGCGGCGATGATTCGCCGGGACACCGGAATCCGAAGCCGCTGGGCGACCCGGACAACCGCTGCGAGCTGGGGCAGCGCAAGCGACGCGCCGACGCTGGACCCGGCCTCGACCTGAAGCCGCTCGAGCTCGGCATCGGCGGCGATCAGGCGACCGTCGCGATCGACCCGGCCGAGCACCGGCCGCGGATCAGACGGCGCGCTCGCCATGCCCTGTGCCCATTGCGCCGATCGCATTGCGATAGGCGGGATCGAGCCGAAGCCATTTGCGCGACGATTCCGCGTCCTCATCGGTCATGGCATCGAACGTCTGAATCTCCCTCTCCGGATCGGTTCCGACGACTTCGGCCGCGCCCGCGACGATCTCGCCGGCGAGATCGCGCGACAAGCCGGCCATCCGCAACAAGATTGCCAGCGCGCCACGGCCCCCGGTGAAATGCTCCCAGGCGCTGTCGAATCCGATTCCGGCGCGGCGAGCCAGCGCTTCGACGAGAAGCGCAATGTCGGCTTCAGCCAAAGTGGCGCGCATCAGCGCGTCGTCAAGCCGACCGGCGCGTTCGAGCGCGTGGACGAAAGCGAACAGCCTGGCTTCGAGTCGATTGCCCTCGTCGTGGCGAGCGAGCAGCGCTTGCGCCGCGGCCGACAGGCGTTCGTCGCATTCAGCGGCCGACATGCGTTTGACGAGATCGGTGCGGAGCGCGGCCGCGACCGCGCCGACCAGAGCCACCGCACTTTCCGCGGAAAGGTCGTCGAAGATCAGCCGCGGGCCGTCAAAGCGATCGCGGCGACGCCCTCGGGCGAGGATCAATGCCATCGCCGCGGCGGAAACCTGGGGATCATCGTCGCTGACCAGCGACTGCAGGAAGCGCATCCTGCCCGCCGGCCGGCCGGATCGGATTCCGGCCGAAATTCGCTCTTCCTCCGCGCGCCGCAAAAGCAGCCGAATGAGATCGGGAATGTCGAGCAGCCCGGCGCACCACAGCCGGTCGACAAGTCTCTCGCCGTCGTCGTTCGCCGGCTCGGCGTCGGCAAGCAGCGCCGTGAACTCGTCGGCGACGATGGCGACGAGATCCGCCAGCATCGCCGTCATCAGCGCCCGTTCCTGCTCCGTCAGGCGGGCCCTGGGATCGAGGAAGAAGTCGGCGCGTGCGACAGACAAACGCCCACCGCCCGCGGCACGCGCGGGTTCTGTCCCACCGTCCGCGACGGGGGCTGCAATCGGCCATTCCACAGGCACCATCACCCTCCGTCTAGCCGAATTGGAGTTAACGCCCAGTCAACTCCGTTCCAAGCCTGTGATTGACATGCTGGACGATGAAAAAGCTCGCTCCGGCGTAGAGCGCGAGCGCGACGAGGTAAAAGGTCCAGGCGCCGGCCAATGCGAAGGGAACGGCGGCGATGATCGCGTTGCGCCTCGACAGCAGCCAAATGCCGCCGGGGATTTCGAGCTTGCCGCGCTCCGTCCGGTACGCCTCAGCGAAAGCAGCCGCCGTGACCGCAGCGAACAAAGCGCCCCAGCCGCCGCCATGCCCCGACTGCCACCAGCCGAGCGCGATCAGCGCTGCTCCCGCAACCGGCCACAACAATCGCCGGCTGAGCGACCGCGGCGGCATCGGCTTGAGGCGAAGCGCCGCCAGGCGGCGGGCGATAAGATCGAGCGGAGTCGCCAGAACAAGCAAAGCGAGGCCGGTCCTGAGCCATCCGGATGCGAAGGCGACGGCACCGCCAGCGGTCAGCAGGAGCGCGGCGTGAACCAGCGATTCGGGACGAATTCGCGTCTCGAGCAGCTGTTCGGTCGCGAACTCCTCGACCACCGGAAGCACGTAGCGGCTTGCCCAGTCCCGCCTCGAGCCGCGCGAAGCGACGATCAGGTGCCGCTCGAGGTCGGCGAGATCGTCGGCCGTCTCGGCAAGCAAGGGCTCGCCGGCCCCTGGCGCCATCGGGACCGTCCGCGCACCCGATTGAAGGCTACGCCTGAGCAACGTCGATTGCAGGTCCCAGTCGCCAAGCATCGCCGCGGTTGCACCGAGCGTCTGCGAATCGACAATGGCGATGCCCGACCAGCGGCTGAGCGCATCGACCCGTTCGAAACGCTGGTGCGATTCGTCGTCCGGAACGGTGACGATCACCGGCTCCCCCTCCTCGGCGATGCTGGCCAGCAGTTCGGGAGGCGGGGCGACTCCGTCGGCGACCAGCAGGATCATCGCCCCGGCCTCGAACCGGCTGGCGGCTTCGGCCCCGTCGCTGACGGTGACCACTGGCAAGCCGTCCTGTTGGAGCCGTTCGAGCACCTGGTTGAGGACGATCGGAATGCGCTCGACGATGACGACGATCGGCGCTGCACCGGCCGCCGCGGCGCACCGCACCTGATATTCGAGCAGGGTCCGGCCCGCGATCGGCAGCAGCGCCCGAAGCGAACCCGAATCGTCCTCCTGATATGCCGCGATCAGCGCTCCGAGCGCCATTCGATCCCCCCTGTTGCGAACACCCTGTTCTAATCGCTTTCTTGGGCGAACAAAGATGGTAAACTGCCGCCATCATGACAGCGAGCCAACCGCATGCCGCCTCCCCCGCCCAGCCGGAACCGGAGGTCCCCGCCATCGAGCCCGTGGATTCGGGTCCCGCCGCCGGTTTCGACCAGCTGCAGTGGAACCAGAGCCGAACCGGCGACGAGCCGGCGACCCCGGGCGGCCGCGCTGTCCTGGCGACTGCGCTGGTCCTGCTGGCGATCGCCTGGACGGCCTATGCCGCCTGGTCCGCCGGCCGGGTGCTGGGCAGCCAACCGCTAAGCTCGCCGGCGGTCGCCGAATGGGTTGCCATCGCCACCGGCCCGCTGGCCCTGCTCGGCCTCGGCTGGCTGATGTTCGGACGGACCCGGCGCAAGGAAGCCGAGCGCTTCACCCGCTCGGTGATCACGATGCGGACCGAGGCGCGCTCACTGGAAGCGCTGCTGCAGGTGCTGTCTGAGCGGATCAACGACAGCCGCAGCGAGCTGACCATGATCAGCCAGCATTTGATGCAGCTCGGCGACGAAGCGACCGGGAAGCTGGGCGGGATCACGCGCGAATTCGATTCGAGCAGCGAGAAGCTGGTCCGCCACGGCGAAGCGCTCGACCGTGCGGCGGAAATGGCGCGCACCGACATCGCCGTGCTGCTCGACGATTTGCCGCGCGCCGAACAGCATGCGCGATCGATTTCCGAGCAGCTGCGAACGGCGTCCAACGAAACCGCCAGCCGCACCCAGGAATTCGACCAATTGCTTGCGGCGCTCGCAGAGCGCACCCGCGAAGCCGACGAGATCGTCACGTCGGCGGCGCAGCGGCTGGTCGCCCATCTGACCCATATCGAGAGCGCCGGCGCGGCCGCCGCGGCGCGAGTCGGCGATGCCGAATCTTCCTTCTCGGCGACGGTCGATTCGCTGCTCGACCGAACCGCGGCGTCGCTCGACGAGATACGCGGCGGAATCGACGTCCAGTCGGCCGCGGTCACCGCGCTCGTCGAACAGGCTTCGGCCGGAATCGGCCGGGCCGGATTGGATGCATCCGAAACGCTCGGAAGCAATGTCGAGGCCGCCAATAGCGCACTGGAAACGCTGAGCTCGCGAGTTGCCGAGCAGGAGCGCGCGTCGCAGCGGATGATCGCGGAAATCGAGCGGGCGCTCGGCGAGCTCGACCAGAGATTTGCGATCCTGGCGGACGCCGGCGACGAGCGCGCGGGGCGGTTCGTCGAAGCGCTTGGCAAGTCGCGGGCGGAGCTCGAAGCGCTTGCCCAGGAAACCGGCAGCCAGGACGAATCGATCGTCAGGCTGGCCGAGCGCACTGAAGGGCTGCGGTCGGGGCTCGAGCGGCTGGCGGCGGTGGTTCGCGCCCAATTGACCGATTCGCTCAACGAAGCCGGCGGACAGGCCGATCATCTCGTCCAGTCGACCCGCTCGGTTCGGCCGGAAATCGAATGGATGCGCGATGCGGCGCGCGAGGCCAGCGAGCGGATCGCCGGCACCGGAACGGCGATCGTCGAGCAACAGGATCGGCTGGCGGGGCTGCTGGGCGCATTGGACGAGGGTGTCGGCGGCGCCGAGGAGCGCCTCGTCACTTTGGCCAATACGCTCGCCAAGGCGCAGTCCGAGGCGGCCGATCTCACCCGCGAAACCGGGCCGGCGCTGGTCCAGGCGATGGTCCAGGTGCGCGAAGCCGCAGCCCAGGCCGCCGAGCGCGCTCGCGAAGCGATCGCAGCGATCATTCCGGAAAGCGCCGAAGGATTTTCCGAGGCGACCCGCGATGCGCTGGAGCGGGTGATCCGCGACAGCATCACAGACCGGCTCGGCGAAGTCGAAGCGGTCGCGGCCCGAGCCGTGGAATCGGCGCGCGTCGCCAGCGACCGGCTGATGCACCAGATGCTGGCGCTCGGCCAGAGCGCGACCGCGCTCGAACAGCATGTCGAGAAGCAGCAGTCGCGCGAGAAGGACAGCGAGGAATTCGCCCGGCGGGTCGCGCTGCTGATCGATTCCATGCACTCGGCGTCGATCGACGTCGGCAAGATCCTGTCCGACGAAGTCGATGACAAGGCGTGGGAATCCTACCTCAAGGGCAATCGCGGGGTGTTCACCCGGCGGGCGGCGCGGCTGATAGGCGCCAGCGAAGCGAAAGCGATCCGCGCCCATTACGAGTCGGACGGCGAGTTCCAGCTATCGGTCAACCGCTACGTGCACGATTTCGAGGCGATGCTTCGCCGGGTGCTCGCCGAGCGCGACGGCGGGATGATCGCGGTCACCCTGATGTCGTCGGACATGGGCAAGCTCTACGCGGCGCTGGCCGACGCGATCGACCGCCGCCGCTGATCAGTTGTAGAAGTCGAGGTCGTCGGGGGTGAGCCAACCGTAGGTCCAGTTCGCGTAATAGATGGCGAACAGGACCGCGGCGAGCAGAGCGGCGCGAAGCAAATGCCTGCCGGGCTCGAATCGGTGGGGAGCGCTCTCCGCCTGTCCAGGCACCAGTGGGTTGCCAAGCTCCTCGTCGGTCTTCACCCCGAACGGCAGCAGGATGAAGGCGCTGGCGATGAAGAACAGAAAATAGATCGCCAGAATCGACGTCCACTTCACGCGGTTTCGACCCGCACGACCATGACCTCGACGATCGGCTTCTTGCCGGTCCAGGCGGTGGCGCAGCGCCGGACCGCGAGCCGCACCGCCTCGCGCATTTTTTCCTCGCCGGCCCCCGGGTCGAACGCGCGCCGCGCCGACTCGATCGCATCGACGATGAAATCGTCGCGGTCCTCCTCGACCGGTACACCGAACGGCCGGATGTGCGGGCTGCCCGCCAGCCGGCCCTCGTGATCGACCGGCAATGCGACGGCAATCAGCCCGCCGACGCTGATCCGCCGCCGCTCGGTGACAGTCGCCCCGTCGGCGGGCAGGATGACGTCGCCGTCGAGGACTAAGCGGCCGACCCGAATTTCGTCGACCTTCGTCGGATCGCCGGGCGCAAGCCGGATGACGTCGCCGTTCTTCTGGACGACCGCCTTGGGAACGCCGTGGGCAAGCGCGAAGCGGGCCTGCTCGGCCAGATGGCGAGCCTCGCCGTGAACCGGGACGATGATCTCGGGCCGGATCCAGTCGTACATCGCCGCCAGCTCGGGGCGTCCGGGATGGCCCGACACGTGAACGTGCGCCTGGCGGTCGGTGACGATCTTCACGCCTAGGTCGGAGAGCGCATTCATGATCCGGCCGATGGCGACTTCGTTGCCGGGTATGATCTTCGACGAGAAGATCACCGTGTCACCCTCGCTGAGCTTGATTTCGTGATTGCCGGCCGCGATCCGCCCGAGCGCCGCCCGGGGCTCGCCCTGGCCGCCGGTGGCGACGATCAGCACCTCGCTTCGCGGCAGCCGCATCGCCTCGTCGAACGAAATCGTCTGCGGAAAGTCGAGCAAATAGCCGGTCGCCTGGGCAACTCTGAGGATTCGTTCGAGCGAGCGGCCGGCGATGGCGACCCGGCGGCCGGTATCGACCGCGACTTCGCCGATCGTCTTCAGCCGCGCGGCGTTCGACGCGAAGGTGGTGATGAGCACCCGCCCCTTCGCCTTCGCGACTTGCTCGCGAAGGCCGACATGGACCCCGGCTTCGGATCCCGATGATTCCGGCTGGAAGACGTTGGTCGAATCGCACACCAGAGCGAGCACGCCTTCGTCGCCGATCCGCTGCAGGGTCTCGTCGCTCGACGGCTCGCCGAGCACCGGCGTTTCGTCGATCTTCCAGTCGCCGGTATGGAAGATTCGCCCGAACGGCGTTTCGATGAGGACGCCATTGCCCTCCGGGATCGAATGGGCGAGCGCGACGTAGCGCACCTTGAACGGCCCAAGCTCGACTTCGCCCTCGCGGTCGATGATGTGCAGCGGGACGTGGCCGGTCAGCCCCTCCTCCTCGAGCTTGGAAGCGATCAGTCCGGCGGTGAACGGGGTCGCGTAGAGCGGTACCTTCAGGTCCTCGGCGAGATAGGGCAGAGCGCCGATATGGTCCTCGTGGCCGTGGGTGAGGATGATCCCGGCCAGCCGCTCCTGCTGCTGCTCGATGAACTCCAGCTCGGGCAGGATCAGGTCGATCCCCGGATATTGCGGGTCGGCGAAGGTCAGGCCGAGGTCGACCATCAGCCACTCGCCGCGGCAGCCGTAGAGATTGACGTTCATGCCGATCTCGCCCGACCCGCCGAGCGCGCAAAACAGCAATTCTTCGCCTGGAATCATGCGCTTGCCGAGACTCGTTCGTGGAGCAGACTCAACCCCTGGATCGTCAGATCGGGTTCAACCGAATCGAACAGGTCGGTGCGCTTGTCGAACAGGTCGGCGAGGCCGCCGGTGCCGATGACGGTGACCGGCCGCCCGATCTCCGCCTTCAACCGGTCGAGCAGCCCTTCCATCATCGCCACATAGCCCCAGTAGATGCCGGTCAGCATCTGGCTTTCGGTGGTCCTGCCGATGACCTTGTCGTCCTTCGGCGCCTCGATCGCGATCCGCGGAAGCTTGGCGGCGGCGCTCACCAAGGCGTCGATCGACAGGTTGATCCCCGGAGCGATGATCCCGCCCCGATAGGCGCCGTCGGAGCCGACGACGTCGAAGGTGGTCGCAGTGCCGAAATCGATCACGACCAGATCGCCGGCATATTTCGAGTGGGCGGCGATGGCGTTCAGCGCACGGTCGGCGCCGACGTTGTGCGGCTCGTCGACATCCAGCGCGATCGGCCAGGCAGCCGCCCCCTCCCCGGCAATCAAAGCCTCGACGTCGAAATATTTGCTCGCCAGCACCTGGAGATTGTGGGTCGCGCGCGGGACCACCGTGCCGATGATCGCCGCGTCTACATCGAGCGTCGAATAGCCTTCCAGCTCAAGCAGTTGACGCAGCCACACGGCATATTCGTCGGCCGTCCGCCGCGGGTCCGTCGCGATCCGCCAGCGGGCGCGAATTTCCTGCGCCTTCACCAGCGCGAAGACGATGTTCGTGTTTCCGGCATCGATCGCGAGAAGCATGCGCGCGCCTTAGGACAAGACCCGCGCGACGCAAAGCGAAGGCCGGACTTTACGCCCGGCCTCCGTTGCAAGCGAGCCGCGTGTCAGGCGGGCAGTGGCGTATCGAGGATTTGAAGCTCGATCTTCTCCGGCTCCGCCGCTTCCTCGCGAATGAACGCAAGCACGTCCGCGTTGATGATCTCCGGATGGGTTTGGCAAGAACCGTGCGGCAGATCCTTGTAGGTGATCAGCCTGCCGTTCTTCAGCAGCTCGACCGTCAGCGGCGCCGAGTCCGCGTAGGGGACGATCTGGTCGTCCTCGCTGTGGATCACCAGCACCGGCACCTCGATCGACCTCAGATCTTCGGTGAAGTCGGTTTCGGAGAAGGCCTTGATGCAT
>CAMPJH010000040.1 GCA_946886845.1 uncultured Sphingomonas sp.
TGCTGGAGCGGGCGAAGGGATTCGAACCCTCGACCCCAACCTTGGCAAGGTTGTGCTCTACCCCTGAGCTACGCCCGCTCTGAGCGTCAGCCGCGGCAGGTTGCCGGCGGCAGGGTGGCGGGCGCCTAGCATGGCATCAGCCCCCGCTGCAAGCGCTCCCGGTCGGGTTGTGAGGGGCGCCGGCGAAGGCCATATGGGAATGCCAACAATGCGAGGAAAGGGCCGCACTTGGCGACACTGGGATTGAGCGAAGCCGAACGCGAAGCCGTCGCCAGGCTCGAGCGCGAGGTCATCGAACCGTCGATGACCAATCTCGTCCTGCTCGACTTCTGGGCGGAATGGTGCGGCCCCTGCAAGCAGCTCGGACCGGTGCTCGACAAGATCGCCGCCGACTATGCCGACAAAGGCGTCAGGCTGGTCAAGATCGACGTCGATGCCGACAAATTGATCGCCGCCCAGTTCCGGGTCCAGTCGATCCCGACGGTCTATGCTTTCTACCAGGGCCAGCCAGTCGCCGACCTCACCAATTACCGCACCGAAGCGCAACTGACCCGGATCGTCGATCAGCTGATCGCGCAGCTCGGGGTCGGCGGCGAGGCCGCGCCGCCGCAAGCCGATATCGGGCCGCTGATTGCGATGGGCGAGGAAGTGCTCGCCGGCGGCGACGCGGCGCGGGCCGTCGGTATCTTTCGGCAGGTTCATGAGATGGCGCCCGAGGATCCCGCTGCGCTCGGCGGCCTGGCAAGGGCGCTGATTGCCAACGGCGAAGGCGAAGAGGCGCGCACCCTCCTCGAGGGCGTCTCGCCCGAACTGGCCAGCCAGGCGCCGGTCGCCCGGGCGCGGGCGGCGTTGGAAATGGCGTCGGCCGGAAGCGCGAGCGAAGCTGCGGAGCTGGAAAAGGCGGTAGCCGCCAATCCCGACGACCTGCAGGCACGATTCGATCTCGCCGGCGCCAAGATGGCGTCGGGCGACCGCGACCGCGCCGCCGATGAGCTGCTCGCGATCATCGAGCGGGATAGGGATTGGAACGACGGCGCGGCGCGCAAGCGGCTGCTGCAGCTGATCGAGGCGCAGGGAATCGAGGACCAATGGGCACGCGCCCAGCGGCGCCGGCTGTCGGCTTTGCTGTTCACATGAGCGGCGCGCTGCCGATGCGGGCGCCCTTGTTCCCGATCGCCGGAGCAATCCTGTTCCCGCGCGCCCAGCTGCCGCTGCATATCTTCGAGCCACGCTATCGCGAGATGGTCCGCGACGCGGTCGACGGCGACGGCCATATCGCCATTATCCAGCCGCAGCTGGTCGAGATGCCCGACGACAGCGATCCGCCGCTCTACCGGGTCGGCTGCGTCGGCGAGATCGTCGGCCTGGAAGAGCTCGAGGGCGGCCGCTTCAACATCGTCCTCAATGGCTCGAACCGCTTTCGGCTGATCAATGAGGTCGATCTCGACACCGCCTATCGCAACGGCGACCTCGACGTCGGCGCTTTCGACGACCGCGAGCCGCCCGAGCTGGCGATGGCCCAGCGCGCCGAAGTCGAGCGCGAGGCGCAGCGGCTCGGCGATTCGCTCGGGCTAGCCGTCGACTGGTCGGCGGTCAGCCGGCTCGACGACGAAATGCTGGTCAACGCCATCGCCCAGGTCGCGCCGTTCGACGTCTCGGCAAAGCAGGCGCTGCTGGAGGCAGAGACCCTGGCCGGCCGCGCCGACCTGCTGGTCCAGCTGATGCAGTTCCTGCGGCTGAGCCAGGGCAGCGCCGAGCTTCAGCCGACGCTTCAATAATCGCTTAGATCGGCAATCCGCGAAGCAGCAGCGGCAGGTCGCCGCTGGTGCCGCGCGCTTCCGCCATCAGCCGGTTCCTGACCGGGGCGATGCGGTCGATCAGGCCCATTCCGAAGCGGCGGACGGCGGAGGCCGTCCTGCCGGGGATGGCGTAAATCCGGGTCAGGCTGTCGGTCGCGAAGGCCACCGACAGGGCATCGAGCGAGCGCCAACGCTGGTAGCGGTCGAGCAGCTGGCGGTCGCCGAGATCGAGCCCGAGCCGCGCACCCTCGACCAGTACCTGCGCGAGGGCCGCGCCGTCGCGGAAGCCGAGGTTGAGGCCCTGGCCGGCGATCGGGTGGATCGCGTGCGCCGAATCGCCGACCAGCGCCAGCCGATGCGCGGTGATCTGCGCGGCATGGTGGAATCCGAGCGGGTAAGTGGAGCGCGGCGCGGCGAGCGCGATCGTGCCGAGGAAGCCGCCCATCGCCGCGCGTGCCTCGGCGGCGAAATCCTCGTCGCTCAGCGACAGCAATCCCGGCGCGTCGTCCTTGCGCACCGACCAGACGATTGCCGAGCGGTGGCCGGTATCGTCGTCGGTCATCGGCAGCAGCGCGAACGGCCCCGAAGGATAGAAAATTTCGTAGGCGACATTGTCGTGCGGCCGCTCGTGGCGGAGCACCGAGACGATCGCGCAATGATCGTAGCGCCAGCGCGCGATCCGTATTCCGGCGGCTTCGCGCATCGGCGAGTTGCGGCCGTCGGCGGCGATCAGCAGCGGCGCGCACAGCTTGCGGCCGTCTTCGAGCGCGACGACGACTCCGTGGTCGCCGCGATCGACGCCGGCGACCCGCGACTTCCACAGCAACCAAAGTTGACGGCCGGCCTCGGCGCGGGCCCTGAGGGTGGCGCGCAGGTGGCGATTCTCGTGCATGTGGCCGAGGGGGTCGTCGCCGGCTTCCGGCTCGAACGCCAATCCGCCGGACTCCAGCCCGTCGGCGACCTGGATCTTGCGGATCGGGCAGCCGGGCGCCGGGAAATGATCGGCGACCCCGGTCGCTTCGAGCATCCGCATCGAGCTCGACGAGACGGCGCTGGTGCGGCCGTCGAAGGCGGTGTCGAGACGCTCGTCGGGATCGGCGGGGTCGACGATGATCGCCGACAGACCGCCCGAATCGAGCGCCGCGGCCAAAGCCAGGCCGACCAGTCCGCCGCCGAGGATGATGACGTCCGCACGATCCATTCGACCGCGCTCTAGTCCCTCAAATCCGCCATTGCGAGCGCAAGGCGACGACTTCGCTTGCCCGCGAGTCCAGGACAAGGCATTTTAAGCACAGCAATTTTGGGGGTGGGACGATGGCAACGGCTGCGGCGCGGCCAAAAGATCTGGGACCGGACTGGCGCGACCGGCTGCGCCAGTCGTTTCGCCGCCTGGCGGTGCGCGGCTGGGGGGCGCTGCTGGTCGCGGTCGCGGTCGCCGGCGCGGTCGCGCTGGCTTCGCACAACAGCACCGACCCGTCGTTCACCACCGCGGCCGGCGGACCGCCGGCGAACTGGCTGGGAGCATTCGGCGCCTATTTCAGCGACCTGACCCTGCTGCTGTTCGGAATCGGCGGCGCGTTGTTCGTTCCGGTAATCGGGCTTGCCGGCCTCAGGATGATCCGCCTCGGCCCGCCCGGACGCACTGGACGTGCGCTGCTACTGACGGCGATCGCTGCAATGCTGGTCGGAATTGCGCTGAGCCTGACCAGCGGTTCGGCGGTGTCGGGCCTGCCAAGCGGCTGGGGGGGAGCGGTCGGACTTGCAGCCGCCAACGGGCTCGATTCGGCGATCGCGCTGATTCCCGATCCGCGCTTCGTCGTGCCGACACGGATCGCCTTGCTCGTCCTGTTCGCGGCTGCCGGCCTGGCGCTCGCCTGGTTCGCGCTCGGCCTGACCGCGAGCGAACGCGGCTGGTTCGGAAACCTGTTCACCCGCTCCCCGCGGATCAAGGCCGCCCCACGGCGGACCGAGCAGCTGCGCGACGAGGAAGCCTCCGCGGCTGCTCCGCCAAGGTCTCGTCCGGCCGTCGCGGTTTCCGAACCGGCATCGCCCCTGGCTCGCTCAAGGACCGCCATCGCCCGCAACGCCGCTCAGCCCGGGCTGGCGCTCGGAGATAGCTATGTTCTCCCCGATGTCGCTTTGCTTTCGCGCCCGGTCGAGAAGGGCCGCGTCCCGATCGATCGCGCGGCGCTCGAACGCAACGCGAAAATCCTCGAAGCGGTGCTCGAAGACTTCAACGTGCGCGGCAATATCGTCGAGGTTCGCCCCGGCCCCGTCGTCACCATGTACGAGCTGGAGCCGGCGAGCGGCATCAAGGCCAGTCGGGTCATTGCCCTTGCCGACGACATCGCCCGCAACATGCAGGCAATTTCCGCGCGGGTGGCGATCATCCCCGGCCGAAGCGTGATCGGAATCGAGCTTCCGAATGCACGCCGCGAAAGTGTCACCTTGTCGGAGCTGGTCGCGACCGACGTCTTCGCCGATGAATCCATGGCCCTGCCGCTGATCCTCGGCAAGAACATCGCCGGAGACGCCGTGATCGCCGACCTGGCGCCGATGCCGCACCTGCTGGTCGCCGGAACCACCGGATCGGGCAAGTCGGTCGGCCTCAACTGCATGATCCTGTCGCTGCTCTACCGGCTCAATCCCGACGAATGCCGGATGATCCTGATCGACCCGAAGATGCTCGAGCTCAGCACCTACGAAGGGATCCCGCACTTGCTGGCGCCGGTGGTGACCGAGCCGGGCAAGGCGATCCGTGCGCTCAAATGGACCGTCGAGCAGATGGAGGAGCGCTATCGGATGATGGCCAACCTCGGCGTCCGCGCTCTGCCGAGCTTCAACCAGAAGGTCCGCGACGCCAAGGCCAAGGGGGCCCAGCTCGGCCGCCGCGTCCAGACCGGCTACAATGCCGACACCGGCCAGCCGATATACGAGCTCGAGCAGCTCGACTATGACGTGCTGCCGCAGATCGTCGTCGTCGTCGACGAGCTCGCCGATTTGATGATGACGGCGGGCAAGGAAGTCGAGTTCCTGATCCAGCGGCTGGCGCAGAAGGCGCGCGCCGCAGGAATCCATTTGATCATGGCGACCCAGCGGCCGTCGGTCGACGTCATCACCGGCGTCATCAAGGCCAACCTTCCGACCCGGATCAGCTTCCAGGTCACCAGCAAGATCGACAGCCGAACGATCCTCGGCGAGCAGGGCGCCGAACAGCTGCTCGGCAAGGGCGACATGCTGTACATGCCGGGCGGCAAGCAGATCGTCAGGGTCCACGGCCCGTTCGTCTCCGACGAGGAAGTCCGCGCGGTCGCTGAGCATTGGCGCAAGCAGGGCACGCCCGAATATATCCAGGCGGTCACCGAGGAGCCGGAGGACGGCGGCTACCTATTCGACGGCCAGCCGACCGGCGAGGACGATCCCGAGACCCAATTGTACAGGAAGGCAGTGCAGATCGTCGCCGAGAGCCAGAAGGCGTCGGTTTCGTACCTGCAGCGCCAGCTTCGGGTCGGCTACAACAGCGCGGCGCGGCTGATCGAGCGGATGGAGAAGGACGGCAAGGTCGGAATGCCCGACCATGTCGGCCGCCGCGAGGTGCTGATCGACCCCGACGGCCACCCGATCTGACGTTCGGCCGAGCCTGAACCTGCGGGAACCGGCGGGTTCAGAGCGCATTCAAGCGGAAACCGCCAAATTCCGGCAAAATCCCCGAGGAGCTTTTCAATGTCCTTCGTTACCCGTTTCGCGCGCGCGCTGGTGCCGATCGCGCTCATCGCCGCGCCAGCCGCTGCGCCCGCCGCGACTCCGGCCGACCTCGCCAAGATTCAGGCGCACCTCGGCGCGGTTACGACGATGACGGCGAATTTCGTCCAGACCGACGCCAAGGGCCAGTCCCTGACCGGTACCCTGCAACTGAAGCGGCCCGGCCGAATCCGGTTCGAATACGGCCGCGGGGTCAATGTGCTGGTCGTCGCCGACGGCAGGAACCTGACGTTCCTCGATTATGACGTCGGCCAGAAGTCGAGCTGGCAGCTCAACAAGACGCCGCTCGGCATCCTGCTGTCGTCCAATCCCGACATCAAGCGGATCGCGCGGATGGTCGACGACAAGGACCCGCGAGTGCTCGTGGTCCGAGCCCAGGACCCGTATCACAAGGAATATGGGATCCTGATCCTGGCCTTCATCCGCGAAGCCTCGGCGCCGGGCGGCCTGCGGCTCTACGGCTGGACCGCGGTCGACGCACAGGGCAAGCGCACCCAGGTGCGGTTGTCGAACCAGCGCTACAATGTCGCGGTGCCGGCGAGCGCCTTCACGTACGCCGAGCCGAAGAAAAGGCGCGGTTAAAACCGTAGCAGATGAAAACGCGTTCATCGCTGCGTCAGCAAGCGGAGCGTATATAACGGACGATTGCCGCACTTGGCTTGGGGTTTCCCCCTGTTACCCGGGCCCGCGGCAATCCCTTGCGTGACGAACGCTTGGCCGGCCCTCGCTCCATGCCCCCGGAGCGAGGGCCTTTTTCTTTCCGGAAGCGACAGGCTAAGCGGCAAGACGTGAGCAAGCGGCTGAAGATCATCTCGTGGAACATCAACTCGGTGCGGGCGCGGACCGGGCTGGTCGAGCGGCTGGTCGCCGAGGAGCAGCCCGATATCCTGTGCCTGCAGGAAACCAAGGTTCTCGACAGCATCTTCCCGGCCGATCTCTTCCAGCGCCACGGCTATGTCCATCACGCCCTCAACGGCCAGCGGATGCACCACGGGGTGGCGATCCTCAGCCGGATCCCCCTGGCCGAACCGGGCCGGCACGACTGGCAGGACAATGGCGAAGCGCGCCACGTGGGGGTCCGGCTCGAGTGCGGGATCCGGCTCGAGAACGTCTATGTCCCGGCCGGCGGCGACATGCCGGACCGGACGGTCAATCCCAAGTTCGGTCAGAAACTCGACTTCATCGAGCGGATGACCCGGTGGTCCGAGACGCTCGCCGAGCCAACCCTGATCGTCGGCGATTTCAACGTCGCGCCGCTCGAGTGCGACGTGTGGAGCCACAAGGCGCTGCTGAACGTCGTCAGCCACACGCCGGTCGAGGTCGAGGCGCTCGGGCGGCTGCGCCAGGCACATGACTGGATCGATATCGGCCGCCGCTTCGTCCCGGCGCCCGAGCGCTGCTTCACCTGGTGGAGCTACCGCTCGCCCGACTGGACCCGGAACGATCGCGGCCGGCGTCTCGATCATATGTGGGCGTCGCCGGCGCTTGCCGACCACATTGTCGCGCATAAGGTCCTCGAGCCGTGCCGCAACTGGGAGCGGCCGTCCGACCATGTGCCGCTGATTTGCGAGCTTGCGCCTTGAGCGATTCGCAGCTGCAGCGGGCGATCGCGGCGCTCCGGACCGGTCGGCCGGTCAGGATCGAATCGAAGCGGACGTTGACGATTCTCTCGGTCGAGACTGGCGACGCTGCCATGCTGGTCGAGCTCGATCCGGAAGCCCGAGCGCCCCTGTTGATCAGCGGATGGCGCGCCGCGGCGCTGTCGCTGGCCAACCGCCGCGATGCCGCCGATCCCGCCGGGCCGGTGCTGATCCAGCGCGCCGACTGGCTCGACCCGGAGGCGGCGCGAGCGTTGGCCGACCCTGGCCTCGATGCCGATAGGCCGCCGCTGGGGCCGCTGAGCCCGATCGCATTGACCGACTTAATTGCCGCCACAGCGGCGCTTCGGTTGGCCCGCCTGGCGGGATTGCTCCCGGCGCTCTGGATCGTCGAGGCCGCGCCAGGGGCGGTCGCGGTGGCGACGGAAGCGCTGGCCGGGACGTCAGCCGACGTCAGCCTGGTTGCCCGCGCCCGCTTGCCGCTCGAGGATATGCCGGAAACGCAGATCGCCGCCTTCCGCGCCAGTGACGACGGCCAGGACCATGTCGCCTTGATCGTCGGCGCCTTCGGCGGGGCGCCGCCGCTGGTCCGGCTGCACAGCGAGTGCCTGACCGGAGACGTGTTCGGGTCGTTGAAATGCGATTGCGGCCCGCAACTCAGGGAGGCGCTGCGGCTGATCGGCGCCGCCGGCGGCGGAGTCCTGCTTTACCTCCGGCAGGAAGGGCGCGGAATCGGCCTCGCCAACAAGCTACGCGCCTACGCGCTCCAGGATCGCGGTTTCGACACGGTCGACGCCAACCTTCGGCTCGGCTTCGCCGACGACGAGCGCGACTATGCGCATGCGGCAGCGATCCTGCGCGCATTGGGAATCGGCGAAGTGCGGTTGCTGACCAACAATCCGGCCAAGGTCGACGGGCTGGAGAGGGCCGGGATCCGGGTCGCCGAGCGAGTCGGCCACCACATGCCGGCCAACCCGCACAATGCCGATTATATAGCCACCAAGCGCAAGAAGAGCGGGCACATTTAGTTCGATGCTCGCCATGCCCCGGCATGGCTGCGCGTCTCACTCGAATAGCGCCGTCCCTACCCGCACCGCGGTCGAGCCGAGCATGACCGCCGCTTTGTAATCGGCGGACATGCCCATGCCGAGCCCCTCAACTGCATTGTCGCGCGCAATCTTGGTGAGCAAGGCGAAGAAGGGCGACGGCTCGAGCCCCAGCGGCGGAATGCACATCAGACCGGCGAGCGGCAGCGGCGACTGACGCACCGCACCAACCAGCTCGCCGACCTCGCCGATCGAGCAGCCGCCCTTTTGCGGCTCATCGCCGACATTGACCTGCACCCAGACGGAAGGGGCTTTTCCTGCCTTGTCCGCAGCGTTGACCAAGGCATCGAGAAGCGAGCGGCGGTCGAGCGAATGGATCGAATCGAACAGGCCGACGGCGTCGCCGGCCTTGTTCGACTGCAGCCGGCCGATGCAATGGAGCCGAATGTCGGGGTAGCGCTCCAGCAGCGGCGGCCATTTCTCCAGCGCCTCCTGCACCCGGCTTTCGCCGAAGTCGCGCTGGCCGACGGCTATCAGCTCCTCAATCTCGTCGGCGGTGCGGGACTTGCTGACCGCGATCAGGGAAATCTCGCCCGGGCTCCTCCGCGCAACCTTCGCCGCCGCGGCAATGCCGTCCAGAATCTCCTGCCGGCGCTGTTCGGCGCTGCTCATAAGATCAGGGTATAGGAAGCGCGATGAACCGCCGCCAGAGCAGCATCCCGCGACAATGGCTGGTCGCAGATGGCCGCTTGGGCGAGGCGTTATGGCGCGCGCTTCGCAGACTTCCGCGCGGAAGCGGCGTCCTTATTCTCTACCGCGAGCTGCCAGACCGGGAGCGGGCCCGGCTGATCGCCAAGCTCAGGCGAACCGCTGGAACGCGTGGCTTGATCCTCGCCGACGAAGCGAACGGCGAAGCGGCCCGAATCCACGATGTCCGCGAGCTAAGGCGCGCCGGCCTGGCTGGCCGTCCGCTGATCTTCCTCTCGCCGATGTTCGAAACCCGGAGCCATCCTGGATGGGCGCCGCAGCCGAGGATGCGGGCCGCGACGCTCATCCGACTGGCGAAGGCGCCCGTGATTGCGCTGGGCGGGATGGACGCGAGTCGCTTCCGGCGCGTCGCGCGTCTCGGATTTCAGGGTTGGGCTGGAATTGACGCCTGGATCAGAATTTGAAGGCAGTGCCGATGTAGACGGCCTGGCTGTCGACGCGGTTGTCGGTCAGCGTCGTGATCCGGTCACGCTCGATCTTGTAGCGCACGCCGCCGGTCACCGAGAGCCGCTTGCTCACCGCATAGGAGCCGCCGACGTCGAGCGCATAATTGTCGGGATCGCGAAGCGCCGGAGCCGCCTTGCCTTCGGCTCGGTCGGCGGAAACCGCGACCCGGCCGGTAAAGCGCGGCAGCGAATAGCTGACTCCGACGGTGGCGCTTTCGCGACCGTCGATCGGCGAGCCGGCCGGCCTCACCTTGCCGACGTCGCCCGAGACCGCGAACCGGCGCCAGCCGACCGCCACTCCGAGATTGTAGCTGACCGGGGCAAGCGCGCTGACCGGCGATGCCGAGCTGTTCGAAGCCAGTTGCTGCGGCGAGGTGGCGCGAGCGCGGATTGCAACCCGGACCTGCGAAGGCCGGCTCTTGGCCGCCGCCGGAGTGAACTTGAAATCGCCGAGCGACGGCGCGCGACCCGAGAAGGTCGCCGCAAGCCGCGGATCGGCGGAGGCCGGAGTGAAACCGAAATCGGGGCTGAGGCTGAGCGAAACCGCCGGAGCGCGCTTTTCCGAATCGCCGGCAGCGAGCGCGGGCGACAGCAGCAGGCCCACCGCGCCGAGCGCGACGGTCAGTTTCGCTGCATTGAAACGCCCTAGTTTCACGCGAGTCAGCTCCCTGTTCGCGATTCCATATAGGCTGGCGAACCTGAAGGTTCCATGACCGGAATCGATTCGGCACGACTCTGTTGCAGTTCCACAACAAACGCTCTGTCGAAGCGCCGCTTGCGGCGTTACAGCCAGCATCTATAACGCCCGCTCGCAACATTTTCACTCGAGGATCGCCGATGTCTCCCGTCAAGCTTACCGCCGCGCTGGCCCTCGCTGCCCTGGCGGTCTCCGGATGCGCCCGCAACCAGCCGCTTCCGACCCAGGTCGCGCCGTCGAGAATGACCACTATCGGCGTCAACGGCTATTTGTGGCAGGCGGCGCTGGACACCGTCTCGTTCGCTCCGCTGCTCCAGGCGGACGCCAATAGCGGGGTGATCATCACCGACTGGTATGCCAACCCGCAGTCGCCAAGCGAGCGGGTCAAGCTGACCGTCAGCATTCTCGATGCGGAACTTCGCGCCGATGCCTTGCGAGTCGCCGCGGCCCGCCAGGTGATGCAGAACGGCGTCTGGGTCGAAGCGCCGGTCACCGCCGCGACCGTCCAGAAGCTCGAAGACATCATCCTGACCCGTGCCCGTGACATTCGCCGCACAACGCTTCCCGGATAAGCCTTGGATCAATCCATGACCGGCCGCTTCGACCCGGCGGTCGCGGACGTTCGCTGGCAAAAGCGCTGGGACGACGAGCGCTGCTTC
Organism: uncultured Sphingomonas sp.; assembly: GCA_946886845.1. The sequence goes on from CAMPJH010000040.1 coordinate 10,776, forward strand.
ATCGCCGACCCCGACAGCGGCAAGCCGACGACATACGTGCTGGAGATGTTCCCCTATCCGTCGGGGCGCATCCACATGGGCCATGTCCGCAACTACA
>CAMPJH010000041.1 GCA_946886845.1 uncultured Sphingomonas sp.
GTTCGGCGCCAAATTCGCGAAACTTGGCGGCGGTGCCGCCGGTCGAAACCAGCTCGACTCCACGCTGGCCGAGCGCCTCGGCCAGCCGGTCGAGCCCGGCCTTGTCGGAAACGGAAATCAGCGCCCGGCGAACCGGCACGAGGTCTGCCACTAGTTTCTCCTTCGTCAGCTCGAGCGACGCAATTGCCACTGCACGTCGGCGCCTTCGCCTGAGGTCTCGCCGTTGATCACCAACTGCATCGAGCGCTGCGGGTTGCCGCGGCCGTCGACGACCAGGCTCTCCTCGACCCCGATCGCGTTGCCGCGCGAGCGGAAGTTCCACGGCGGAGCGCCGGGCGAGCGCAGGATCGCGCCCATCCCGTCGGCGGTCAGGGTCGGCTCGATTCCGGCGGCAAGATGGAAGCGGACCGCGAAGCCGGTGCCGCCCTTCGACCGGCGGCGGCCCTTGGCGACCAGCTCGTCGCGGCCGCGCAGCTCCTTGCCGTCGTTGCCGAGTGCAAGGGTCCGGCTGTGCAGCAAGCCGAAAGCGCGCTGATAGCCGTCGTGGCTGGCGGTGAGGCGGCTCGAATCACTGTCCTCGGAGCGGTCGACGAGGACGTCGCTGACGCCCTTGCCGAGCGATCCGTCGGCGAGGATCGCGGTCGAGTTGGTGTCGGCGACGGTGACGCTGCTGTGCGCGGCGGTCGTCCGCAGCGCATCGATCAGCTCGAGCGGCGCTTCGCTGGGCAGCGGTGCCGGGCCGCCGCAATTGACGATCAGCCGCTGGGCGCCGTCGGACATCTCGAAGGCCAGGGTCGACGCGCAGCCCGAAGGCGCCGCCCTGGTCGGCGGCGGCGGGGCGGCGTCGACGACGACGACCGTGCCGAGCGCCGACAAGCGGTGGAAACCCCAGCCGCGCGGCTGGCGCAGCGGCCGCGCGCGAAGCCCGCAACCCTCGACGATCGCGGTCAGCCGCGCCGGGTCGCCGGGATTGCCGCCCTGCCAGCTCGACAGGCCGCCGTCGCCGAGGATGACTCCGTGAAGCGCCGACAGGGCCGCAGCGGCCGCCCCTTCGAAGCCGTCCGGCGGCGCATGCTTGGCAGCGGCATAGGCCGAGCGGAGCAGCCCGAGCCGATCGACCAGCAGTGCCTGCTGGTAGGGCGTCCGGCTGACGAGGCCGCCGTCGTCGAACTGGGCCGAGCCGAGCGCCCGCCCGAGCCCGGCTTCGGCGCGGGCGACCCGCGACAGGTCGCTCTGGACCAGCAGCCGAGCGGCGACGACCCCGGCCCAGGCGGTGACCCGCTTGAGGCCGGCTGGAGCGCGGTCGGCATTGGCTTCGAGGTGAAGGGCCCCACGGGCGATCGTATTGAGCAGCGCCGAGCGATAGCCGGGATCGCTGCTCGACAGGATGTACGGGGCATAAGCGGTCCAGAACAGGATCCGTTCGCCCCACAATTCGGGCCGCCAGGCAGTATCGACCCGGGTGCCGTGGGCGATCAGCCAGCGCCCAACGATGGCTTCACCGAGCCGCGAGCCCTTTTCGCGGGAAGCGGCGGCGGCGAGGTCGCGAAGCCAGGAGAAGCCCTGCAGTTGCTCGGCGACGGAGCCTTCGGCGCCGAGCGCGGCGAAATCGAGATCGGCAAGCGGGATGGCTTCGTCGCCATGCACGAACTTGCCGGCAAGCAAGGCGTCGCCGATCCGGCGGTCGCCCTGGACATGGTCGCGCGGGACGGCGACGAGCCTCAACCGCTTGCGGCTCGAGCCGGTCAGGCGCGAAAGCAGCGAACCCCTGGCAAGCTTGCGGACGATCGCGCTGTCGGCCGCGGGCTCGGCGCTCATCCTTCTCCCCGAAGCGCCCGGATATTGGCCGCATAGGCGCTCGGCCCGCCGCGGAAGGCGGCAGTGCCGGCGACCAGCACCGTTGCCCCGGCATTGACCGCCTGGCGCGCGGTATCCGGATCGATGCCGCCGTCGACCTCGAGCTCGACCGACAGGCCGAGCTTGGCGATCCGCTTGGCGACCGCCTCGATCTTCCTCAGCTGGCTGGAAATGAATTTCTGGCCGCCGAAGCCGGGATTGACGCTCATCACCAGCACCAGGTCGAGCTCTTCCAGCACATAGTCGAGCATCTTGGCCGGCGTCGCGGGATTGAGCGAGACTCCGGGCTTCTTGCCCAGCCCCTTGATCCGCTGGACGGTGCGATGGAGGTGCGGGCCGGCTTCCGGGTGGACGGTGATGATGTCGGCGCCGGCGTCGGCGAAACCGTCTAGGAACGGGTCGACCGGAGAAATCATCAAATGGACGTCGAACGGCTTGGCGGTATGCGGGCGAAGCGCCTTCACCACGCCCGGGCCGATGGTGATGTTGGGGACGAAATGCCCGTCCATCACATCGATGTGGATCCAGTCGGCGCCGGCCTTGTCGATCGCGCGAACCTCTTCGCCGAGCCGGGCGAAGTCGGCCGAGAGGATGGACGGGGCGATCAGGACCATGGGGTCATTAGCCTTCATGCGCCGCCGCGGACAAGGCGCGCGGCGAAGAAGCCGTCGAGACCCCCCTGGTCTTCGAGCAAGCCGGGCAGGATCCGAACGAAGCCATCGGCGGTCGGCTGCAGCCAATCGGGTAATTCACCCGGCTCGGGCGGCACGATTCGGAAGGCAGGCGATGAGCGAAGGAAACCGCCGACGATCGCCTCACCTTCCTCCGGCTCGAGCGAGCAGACCGAATAAACCAGCGTCCCGCCCGGCCGCACCCAATGCGCGGCCCGCGCCAGTAGCCTGGCCTGGAGCTCGGCCGCCTCGGCAAGAATCGGCGGCCGCGCCCGGTAGAGGACCTCGGGATGGCGGCGGAAGGTGCCCGTCGCCGAGCAGGGCGCGTCGAGGAGGACGGCGTCATACTCGCGGCTGGCGGGCCACAGCAGCGCATCGGCGCGAACCAGCTCGGCCGAAAGTCCGGTCCGCTGAAGGTTCTCCGACAGCCGTTCGAGCCGTTGCTTCGAGGCGTCGAGCGCGACCACCTGCTGGCCGGCCGCGGCCATTTGCATCGCCTTGCCGCCTGGCGCCGAACACAGGTCGAGCGCATCAGACGAGTCGGGCGGGATCAACCGCGCCGGAATCGACGCGGCGAGATCCTGGACCCACCAATCGCCGGAGCCGAAGCCCGGCAGCGACGGAACCGCGCCGGCATCGCGCAGGCGAACATGGCGCGGAGCGAGCGAGACACCGCGATTCTCGAGGGCGAACGCCTGGGCCGCTTGCTCCGACTTGAAGGTCAGGTCGAGCGGCGGGCGGGCGGCGATCAACCGGCGCGCTGCTTCAACCGCCGGCTCGCCCCAAGCCGCGGCCCAACGCTGCTCGACCTCGGCCTGAAGCCGCGGCTCGTCGATCTTCGCAACCCCGCGGCGAAGCAGGGTGCCGAGGACTCCGTGGACCAGCCGGCGCGGGCCGCCGTCGACCAGCGGCAGCGCGGTTGCGACCAGCGCATGGTCGGGCGTGTCGAGCGCCACCTTCTGGGCCAGCGCCATCCGAAGCACCATGCGTGCCTTGGAATCGTCGGGCAGCCGCTGCCGGGTGGCGCTGTCGATGAGCGCGTCGAGGTCGGGGACTCGGCGCAGCACCTCGCCGGCGATGGCGACGGCCAGCGCCTGGTCGGCCGGCGGCAGGCCGCGCGATTCCTGAGCGGCGGCCTCGAGCGTGCGCCCGCCGCGAAGTATCGAATCGAGCATCTGCAAGGCGGCGCGGCGCGCCGGCAATCCCTCGGTCCTTGGCATCCGCTCAGCCAATGGGCATCTTCGGGCGATGAAAAAACGGCCCGGCCATCTCGATCCGCCCAAGACCCTGTCCAAGTCGCCGCCGGTGCCGGAGCCGGAGCCGCTTGCCGAGGCCCAGCCGCCCTCGGGCGAGGAAGGCAGACCGGATCCCACCCGCTACGGCGATTGGGAGAAGAAGGGCATCGCGATCGATTTCTAGATGCCCTCCGCTCGAAGAGGACGGGCCAGCAGCCCCTCGAGCACCGAATCGACGCTGTCCCCCCTGAGTAGCCGGTCGACGGCGTCGACAATCGGCATGTCGATCCCGCGCTCGCGCGCCAGCCGGGCCAGGACCGGGGCGGTAAAGGCACCCTCGGCAACCGTTCGGCGATCGGCCATTAGCTCGGCCGACGACCGTCCCTGGCCGAGCCCGACCCCGAGCGAATAGTTGCGCGAGCTGGTCGACGAGCAGGTCAGGACCAGGTCGCCAAGGCCGGACAGGCCGGCGAGCGTTTCGCGGCGCGCGCCGAACGCGACCCCGAAGCGGGTCATTTCGGCAAAGCCGCGGGCAATCAGAGCAGCGCGCGCGTTCTGACCGAGGCCGCGCCCTTCAACCACCCCGCAGGCGATGGCGAGGACGTTCTTGACGGCGCCGCCGACCTCGGCGCCGGGGACGTCGTCGCTGAGATAGATTCGAAAAGTCGGAAGCGTCAGCCGGTCGCGAAGCCGCTCCGCCACCTGCGGATCATCGGCCGACAAGGTGACGGCGGTGGGAAGGCCGGCGGCGACTTCGTGGGCGAAGGACGGGCCGGAAAGAACGGCGATCGGTGCGCCCGGGGAGGCTTCGGACGCAACCTGGTGGAGAAGCGCGCCGCTGCTTTCCTCGATCCCTTTCGAGCACAGCACCTTTGGAATATCCGAGCGCGGCGCGCGCTCGAGCACCGAGCGCATGTGCTGGGCCGGAGTGACCACCAGCCAGGCATCGGTCTCGCCAAGCTCGGCGATGTCGCCGGTCGCCCGGATCGCCGGGTCCAACGGCAGCCCGGGCAGGTAGGCCGGATTCTCGTGGTCCCTGTTGACCGCTTCGACGACCTCGGGCTCGAGCGCCCACAGCAAGGTGTCGCGGCCCCCGGTCGCCGCGACCTGCGCCAGCGCGGTGCCCCAGGCGCCGCCGCCGATCACCGCGATCTTCTCAATGGTCATGCCTTCACTCCCGCGCCGCGCACCGCCTCGGCATCGGGGTCAAGCGGCCAGCGCGCCCGCGCCGGGGCGGCGAGATCGTCGATCATGCCGCGCTCGAAGCGCTCGGCTCCGGCCCAGGCGATCATCGCCGCATTGTCGGTGCATAGCCACGCAGGCGGGACTCGGAAGTTGCGGCCGTTAGCGGACGCAAGCGCTTCGAGAGCCGAGCGGATCGCCTGGTTGGCGGCAACCCCGCCGGCGACGACCAGCGTCCGGGCGTCGCTCTTTTCAAGCGCCAGGCGGGTCCTGTCGACCAGGCAATCGACGATCGCCTGCTGGAAACTAGCCGCGACATCGGCGGGTTCGAACTGGCCCGATTCGACCGTTCGCTGGACCGCGCTCTTCAACCCGGCGAATGAAAAATGCGGCTCGGGAGAACCGACCAGCGGCCGCGGCAGCGGCACAGCCTCGGGGCTCCCCGACCTGGCAAGATCCTCGATCCCCGGGCCGCCGGGATAGGGCAGGCCGAGCAGCTTGGCCGCCTTGTCGAACGCCTCGCCGGCGGCGTCGTCGATGGTCGTCGCCAGACGCCGGTACGACCCCACTTCGAGCACTTCGAGGATCTGGCAATGGCCGCCCGAAACCAGCAGCAGCAGATACGGAAACTCGAGGTCGGGATCGATCAGCCGCGGGCTGAGCGCGTGGCCTTCGAGATGGTTGACCGCGACCAACGGCTTGTTGGCGGCAATGGCGAGACCCTTGGCCGTCAGCAGAGCAACCATCACCCCGCCGATCAGGCCCGGGCCGGCGGTCGCGGCGATGGCATCGACCTCGTCGATCTCGACCTTCGCTTCGCGAAGGACCCGGCGAATCAGGTCCGGCAGGATCTGGACATGCGCGCGAGCGGCGATCTCCGGAACGACTCCGCCGAACGGCCGGTGAGCCTCATTCTGTGAGACCACCGACTGGGCAAGGATCCGGCGATCGCTGGTCACGAGTGCCGCGGCGGTGTCGTCGCAGGAGGATTCGAGGCCGAGGATGAGCGCCATGCGTTCTTCCCTTTGCCCGAAGCGTTGGACTAGTGGAAGGTGATGCCCCGCACCCCGAGACCTGGCCCGAGACTTGGCACCCGCGGATCGCCGCTGGCGCTGATCCAGGCGCGCAAGGTCGCCGCCGCCCTCGAAGTCGCCGAGCGCTGGCCGGCCGGCCATGTCGAGATCGTGCCGATCACCACCAGCGGCGACACGATCCTCGACCGGCCGCTGGCCGAGCTCGGCGGAAAGAGTCTCTGGACCAAGGAGCTCGACGCCGCGCTGCTCAACGGCGACATAGATTTCGCCGTCCATTCGATGAAGGACGTTGAGGTCGTCAGGCCGGCGGAGATCCGCCTCGCGGCGATCCGCCCACGCGTTTATTGCGAAGACAAACTGGTCGGCGCCAAATCCATCGGCGAGCTCAAGCAAGGCGCGGTCGTCGGCACCTCGTCGCCACGGCGCGCCGCGCAGCTGCGCGCCGCCCGCCCCGACCTGAAGATCGTCACGCTTCGCGGCAATGTCGAAACCCGGCTGAAGAAGCTCGAGGCCGGCGAGGCCGATGCGACCATCCTGTCGGCGGCGGGGTTGCACCGCCTGGAGCTCGACGATGTCGGAACAGTTATCCCGTTCGAGCTGATGCTTCCGGCGCCGGGCCAGGGAGCGCTCGGGATCGAATGCCGCGCCGACGACACGGAATGCATGCAGCTGTTGAAGCTGCTCGACGATTCGGCCAGCCGCTTCGCGGTTCTGGCCGAGCGGGCGTTTGCGCGCGCGCTCGGCGGGTCGTGCCATTCACCGGTGGCGGCCCTGGCGACCGTCGACCGTATGCAAGTCCACCTTCGCGCCGAAATCCTGTCGGTCGACGGCAAAGAACGGGTCCGCGACGAAGCCCGCTTCAGCGCCGGTCACGACCAAGTCCCGGCGAAGCTTGCCCGCGCCATGCTGGAGCGCGCCGGCGAGGCGATCCGGAGCCTGTTCGCAGCCGCATGACGCGGCTCGTCATCCTGCGCCCCGAGCCGGGCGCGAGCGCGACGGCGGCGGCGGCACGGGCGATGGGGCTGGAGCCGGTTGTCGTGCCGCTGTTCGCGATCGAGCCGGTCGCGTGGCAAGCGCCCGATGTCGGACAGTTTGACGCGGTGCTTCTGACCAGCGCCAGTGCGCCTCGGCACGGCGGCAGTGCGCTCGAGCAAGTTCGCGGCCTGCCGGCCCACTGCGTCGGCGAGGCGACCGCGACCGCGGCGCGCGAAGCAGGCTTTTCAGTCGCCCGCACCGGCACCGCCGGAGTCGACGCGCTGCTCGACTCGATGCCGCCGGACCTGCGGCTGCTGCATTTGTGCGGGACCGACCGGCGAGATCCGCAAGCGCCGAAGCAAGCGATCCGCTCCGTTCCCGTCTATCGCGCGGTCGCAATCGAGCCGGACGACGCGATGCGGTCGATCGACGGCGCGGTCGTCGCGGTTCATTCGCCGAGGGCGGCTGCGCGTCTCTCGGTGCTAGCGGATTCGCTTGGCTTGCGCCGCGATACAATTCGGATCGCGGCGATCAGCGACGAGGCGGCCACGGCGGCCGGGCCGGGGTGGCGGACGGTCGAAGCCGCCGCCGAGCCAGGCGATTCCGCGCTTCTGGCTCTAGCCGCGCGGCTGTGCAACAAACCGGATTGATGGAGCGGGCGGGACGAAGCGGCATGGGTTGGGGAGCGAAGCTTGCGATCGCGCTCGCCCTGATATTCGTCGGCGCCGCGGCAGCGGTCTGGGCCCTCGCCCAATATCAGCCGGCCGCGCGATTTCTCGGAGTAGCGCCCGTAACTCAGCCGGCGACGCCACTCCAACCGCAACCGCCCACGCAGCAATTGGCGCAGCCGGGCGCAGCCGCCGGCCCGGCAATCGCCGATCAGGTCGCCCAGTTGCAGGCGCGGATCCAGCGCGTCGAGGACGCCAGCGCCCGGGCGCAAGGCTCGGCCGGCCGGGCCGACGCCCTCCTGGTTGCGTTCGCCGCCCGCCGAGCGATCGAGCGCGGTGTCTCGCTCGGCTATCTCGAGCCGCTGCTGGTCAGCCGCTTCGGCGCGAGCCATCCGCAGGCAGTCGCGGTCATCGTCACCGCCTCGCGGTCGCCGGTGCGACTGCCGGAACTGACCGCCCAATATCAGGACCTCGAATCGGAACTGCTCGGGCCGCCGCCGAACGAAAATTTGTGGAGCGGCGTGCAGCGCGGCTTTTCGTCGCTGATCAGCGTCCGCCGCGCCGACAAGCCGTCGAGCCGGCCGCAGGCGCGCTATCGCCGGGCGCTCGCGCATCTCACGTCAGGCGAAGTCGATTCCGCACTGGCCGAGACGATGCGGCTGCCGGGCGCTCCACGGGCGCGCGACTGGATCGCCAGCGCTCGGCAATATGTCACCGTCCGCCGCGCTCTCGACGAGATCGAATCCGCGGCCCTGATGGGCAACAGCGAGGCCCGCTGACGTCTGTCCGGCGCGGGGGTTGGCAAAGCGAATCCGTCGTGCGAATCTTTGCCCGCGGCGCACAGCAACGGTTCAGGACCGAGGTGCCAAGCTGTTGCAATAGGGCGGAATCGTCGGGGGATCTGAGGTCATGACGTCAGTTTGGAGCCGTGTCGGACTGGCGCTTGCGCTGGCCGGGCTGACCCAAATCGGTGCCGCCGCGCCCAAGCCGGCGGCCAAGCCGCAATCGTCCAAGCCAGCGCCTTCCAATGCGCCTCCTCGCCTTGTTCAGCCAGCGACCCAGGCCGCGCCGAAAATCCCCCAGGCGCCGGCCTATTTGCGTGACCGGATCACCAGCCTCGGCCGCCAGTTCGACGGCCAGGTTGGAATTGCGGTCCGATCGGTCGACAGCGGCTGGTCGGCCGGCTGGAAGGCCGACGAGCTCTATCCGCAGCAGAGCGTCTCCAAATTGTGGGTGTCGATCACTGCGCTCGATGCGGTCGACAAAGGCAAGGTCAGCCTCAACGACAAGGTGACGCTGACCAAGACCGACCTCACCCTGTTCCACCAGCCGATCCGGTCCAAGGTGCTGGGCGGCGGCTATACGACGACTCTCAGCGACCTGATGTACGAGGCGCTGACGAAGAGCGACAATACCGCCAACGACAAGCTGATGCGGTCGATCGGCGGCCCCAAAGCCGTCCGCGCGATGATCGCCGCCAAGGGCCTCGGGGCGATCCGTTTCTTCGACGGCGAGCGGTCGCTGCAGAGCAAGATCGCCGGCCTGACCTGGTCGCAGAGCTATTCGATCGGCAATGCCTTCTTCGCAGCGCGCAACGCGCTGCCGATGGCGCTCCGCCGAGCGGCCTTCAACCGGTATATCGAGGATCCCTATGACGGCGCCGCTGCAAGCGCGATCGTCGCCGCCCTGGCGCGGCTCAAGCGCGGCGAGCTGCTGTCGCCGTCGTCGACGGCACGGCTGCTTCGGATCATGGGCAACACCAAGACCGGCCCCAACCGGCTCAAGGGCGGGCTCAAGCCGGGCTGGTCGCTCAGCCACAAGACCGGGACCGGCCAGGTCCTCGGCCCGGTGCAGGCCGGATACAATGACATCGGAATCCTCACCGCGCCGGACGGCAAGAGCTATTCGGTCGCGGTGATGATCAAGAAGACGTCGACCCCGCTGGCAACTCGGATGACCTTGATGAACAACGTCGTCAAAGCGGTCATCCAGCAGCACGAGATGACTCAAGCGGCAACCGCCCGCGCCCTCTGATCGCCACCGCCAAAGCTTGCTTTCGGCCCCTAATACTCTAGGGCCGTCCGCCGATGGAACGAGCCTATTTCGAGCAGAAGCGGGTGCTTGTCACCGGCGGCGCCGGCTTCCTCGGCTCGCACCTGTGCGACCGGCTGATCGCCGCCGGGCACGAAGTGCTGTGCGTCGACAACCTTTACACCGGGACCCGGCGCAACATTCGCCACCTGCTCGACAATCCGGCCTTCGAGTTCATGCGGCACGACATCACCTTCCCGCTCTATGTCGAGGTCGACCAGATCTATAACCTCGCCTGCCCGGCCTCGCCGATCCACTACCAGCACGACCCGATCCAGACGACCAAGACCAGCGTCCACGGCGCGATCAACATGCTGGGGCTGGCGAAACGGCTCAACGTCCCGATCCTGCAGGCCTCGACCAGCGAAGTGTATGGCGACCCGATCGCCCATCCGCAGAACGAGGACTATTGGGGTCACGTCAATCCGGTCGGCCCGAGAAGCTGCTACGACGAAGGCAAGCGCTGCGCCGAGACCTTGTTCTTCGATTACCGCCGCCAGCTGGGCTTGAGCATCAAGGTGGCGCGGATTTTCAACACTTACGGCCCGCGGATGCAGCCGAACGACGGCCGGGTCGTCTCCAACTTCATCGTCCACGCGCTCGAGGGACGGCCGATCACCATCTACGGCGACGGCTCCCAGACCCGCAGCTTCTGCTATGTCGACGACACGGTCGAAGGGCTGATCCGGCTGATGGCCACGCCCGACGAGGTGACCGGGCCGATCAACATCGGCAATCCCGGCGAGCTGTCAGTCCGCGCGCTCGCCGAGCTGGTCATCGCCAAGACCGGCGCCACAGTCGAGCTGGAGCTCTGCGACCTTCCGGCCGACGACCCGAAACAGCGGCAGCCCGACATCGGCCGCGCCCGCGAGCTGCTCGGCTGGGAGCCGCGCGTGACGCTCGACGAAGGGCTCGACCGGACGATCGCCTATTTTCGCGAGCTGACCGGCGAAGCGGTCATCAAGATCGTCCCCGGAGCCGCCGCTTAGGGCGGCGATTTCCGGCGGACTGCTGGAGCGGGCGAAGGGATTCGAACCCTCGACCCCAACCTTGGCAAGGTTGTG
>CAMPJH010000042.1 GCA_946886845.1 uncultured Sphingomonas sp.
AAATCGCCGCCCTCGGAATCCGAATCAAGCGCTGGGTGACGCTGCACGGCTTTTCGATCAACGTCGCTCCCGACCTCGCGCATTTCGGTGGGATCGTGCCGTGCGGGATCGCCGATTTCGGCGTCACCAGCCTCGCCGATCAGGGTAAAGAAACCGCAATGTTGCGCGTCGACGCCGCTCTGCGTCGCTCGTTTCACCGGTTTCTCAATGACTTGGGGTAAAGGCTATCAAGTCTCTTGATGGTAAGGAGCCGTTCAGATTATGTTGCGCGCGATTTGCGAAGCGGGCGACCGTTGCAGATCGCAATAAATAGGGAGTTTTGAATGCGTGCTCTTATCCTGGTCGCTGGTGCGGCCCTGGCGGTTTCGGCCTGCAATGGCGGCACTGCCGACAACAATATGGCTGTCGAGAATCTGACCGCCGAAAATCTCGTGGTCGAGAATGACATGAACGCGATCGACGCGAACATGATGACCGACAACACGATGATGATGAACGACGTGAATGCGGTCGACACCAACGCGACGGCCGACAACGCGACTAACATGTAATCGCCGGCTCCCTCGTGGAGCCGTTCGATTTTTGAGGCTGCCGGGTTCGCCCGGCAGCCTCTTTTTTTGACTTTCGTTCGCTGCTGATGTGGAGAGGCGCGATGCGCAGACTGATCCTGATCGCCGCTTTGGGCCTGGCCGCTTGCGGCGGCAACGAATCCGCCAACAACGCCGCCGCCGCCGCCGAAGAGGCGACCGCCGCCGATATCGGCCCGGTCAACGATGCCACCGCCATCGACGCCGCGACCGGCGAAGCCGCCAACATGGCGGCCGACGTCAATTACACTCTCAACGAAGAAGCGATGAACGCGGTCGCCAATAACGCCGCCGGCAACAACGCCCTCTAATCGCCTACGGCAGCCCGACGACCTTGTGCGCCTGGAGGCTGAGCCGCCAGCGGGGCCGCTCCATGGCCAAGGCGATTGCCGCCTCGATCGCCGATTCGCGGTCCGCGCAGTCCATCGGCTGCACCAGGAAATGGTCGAAGTCCCAGCGCTCGAGCTCGGCCGGGTCGATCCCCGGCTGCGGCCAGACCAGTTTCAGCTCGTCGCCGCGCCGCTGCACGACCTCGGTCCCCGCCTTCGGGCTGACGCAGATCCAGTCGAGCCCGCTGGTGGCCGGTAGCGTCCCGTTCGTTTCGGCCGCGACTCGGAAGCCGCGCTGGTGCAACGCCTCGAGGAGCTGCGAATCGAGCTGCAGCATCGGCTCGCCGCCGGTGATGACGACCAGCCTGCCGTCCCTGCCCTCGCCCCAGGCGCTTTCGACAGCATCGGCCAGCGCGTCGGCGCTGGCGAACTTGCCGCCGCCCGGACCGTCGGTGCCGACGAAATCGGTGTCGCAGAAATTGCACTGCGCCTCGGCCCGATCAGCCTCGCGCCCCGACCACAGGTTGCACCCGGCAAAGCGCAGGAAGACCGCGCGGCTGCCCGACTGCGCGCCCTCGCCCTGAAGCGTCAGGAACAGTTCCTTGACGGCGTAGGTCATTGCGCCGGCTGCTCCGCATAGCGCGTTGGGTCCGGAAGGCCGGCCTCGGCAAACCCTTTGGCGCGAAGCCGGCAAGCGTCGCATAGCCCGCAATGGGCCCCGTCCGCGGCGGGATCGTAGCAGCTGTGGCTGAGTCCGGCATCGAGGCCGAGGCGAGCCGCTTCACGGGCGATATCGGCCTTGCTCATCGCCAGCAGCGGCGCGTGGACGGTGAACGGATCGCCCTCGACTCCCGCCTTGGTGCCGAGATTGGCCATCCGTTCGAAAGCGGCGATGAACTCGGGGCGGCAGTCGGGGTAGCCGGAATAATCGAGCGCGTTGACGCCGACGAACAGGTCGCGGGCGCCGGCCGACTCGGCCCAGGCGAGCGCCAGGCTGAGAAAGACACTGTTGCGGGCCGGCACATAGGTGACCGGAATGTCGCTGCCGACGCCGCCCTTCGGGACGGCCAGGTCGCTGGTCAGTGCGGAGCCGCCGAACTGGCTGAGGTCGAGCTTCAGCACCTCATGCCGGTCGGCGAGCCGACCGGCGATCGTCCGGGCTGCCTCGAGCTCGATCCGGTGCCGCTGGCCGTAGTCGACGGTCAGCGCGAGCACCGAATATCCCTGCTCGCGGGCGAGTGCAGCCGTCACCATCGAATCGAGCCCGCCCGACAGGAGCACTACCGCTTTTCGTCGATCGGTCATGGTCCGCGCGATCTAAGAGCCCTGCGCGGACAAAAGAAGGGCCGCCCATCGCGTGGAGGGGCGGCCCAGGTAAATCGGGCCGAAACCCGACTTTGGGAGGAAAGCGTGCCAAATCCGGCACCCGGCCTTCATAATAGGAATTGGTTAAACGCCCGCTTAATGGCTTCAGCAATTTCCGACGCGGCGAGCCTGGATGACATATTTAAACGGCGCGCTGCCCGAGATTCCCTGCGTCTCGATGCGCAGCGATCGCGGCGTGATCGCCGTTACCTCGCTGCGACCGAAATCGCCGGCGGAGCATTGGTAGCTGATGACCGCCGAGCTCGCCGAGTCGCGGACGACTTCGCGAGTGCAGCTGGCGCTGCGATGCTCATATTGCGCCAGCACGGCCGGATTGGCGACGCACAGCTTCGACGCTTGTTCGCCGCTGCGCGAAATTTCCCACATTCCGCCCTCGGCGCGCGCCAGGACTCCGGGCGGTCCGGCCGCGGCCAGCAACCCGGCGAGCCCGAAGCCCCCGGCGGCGATCAATGCAAGGCGAAAAGCGCGAGTCACGAGCGTATATCTAGCACCGAACGGCCAATGTTGAACGACTTTCAGGATACGTCCTCGAGCGAGATCGGGAAGCTCTGCGAGCAAAAGGCGCAGTCGACCAGGATCAGCCCGTCGTCCCCGACCATCGCCTCGCGCTCTTCCGGCGGAAAGCGGGTGATCACCGATCGGACGTAATCTGGGTCGCAGCGGCAGCCGCGGCTGAGCTTCAGCGGATCGAGCGTCCGAACCTCGGCTTCGTCATGGAACAGCCGCCAGGCGAGGTCGTCGAGGCCGAGCGACGGGTCGGTCAGCTCATCGGCTTTCACCGATCCCGCGAGCACCGCGACGTGCGGCCAGTCGGGGTGGTCGAGCCGGGTGTGAAGCCGGTCGCGCCCCTCCTCGCCCTCGGGCAAATGCTGGAACAGCAGCCCGCCGGCGCTCCAGCCCGTTTCGCGCTTCTCGGCGGCGAGCCGGACGACGCTGGGGATCTGCTCGGACTGGGCGAAGAAGCTCTCGGCGGCGCGGGCCAGGCTCTCGCCCTCGAGGGGCACGATCCCCTGGTAGCGCTCGTCGATCCCCGGATGGTCGAAGGTGATCGCCAGATAGCCCTTGCCGAACAGCGAGAAGAGCGAAGGGTTGGGGCCGGCCTCCGCCAGCCGCTCCGGGTCATGCTTCACATAGCCGCGAAGCTCGCCGCCGAGATAATCGCAGACCAGCAGGTCGACGATTCCGGCTTCGGTCTGTGCCTGGACGGTGATTTGCCCGCCTGGCTCCTTGAGCATGGTGCCGAGCAGAGCGGTCATCACCAAGGCTTCAGCCAGCAGCCGCTCGATCACCGGCGGATAGCCGTGATTGGCGAGGATCGATTCGAGCACCGGGCCGACCCGGGCCAGCCGTCCGCGGGCGTTGCGCGCCGGGATGGTGACGCCAAGAGCGACGTCGGTGTTCAGCGCGATTGTCGGCATGGAAACTAGATAGGACGCCGCTCCGGCACTCTCAACTCACGCCGCTTCGGCCGGCACCTCATAGTCCGCGGCAGCCGCCGACAGCGTCTCGACGAACTCGCGGATATGATGCTCCTCGATATTGAGCGGCGGCAGGATCCGCATGACATTGTCGCCGGCCGCCACTGTCAGCAGCCCGCGGCCGCGCAGCCAATTGACGAACCTGCGGCTGTCGGTCTTCATCTTGATGCCGAGCATCAGGCCCATCCCGCGAACGCTTTCGAACAGATGGTCGTGGTTGGGGATCATCTGTTCGAGCGCCGAGCGCAGCCGCTCGCCGGTCTGGCGGACCTGGCTGAGGAACTCCTCGTTGGCGACCACGTCGAACACCGCCTCGCCGGCGGCCATCGCCAGCGGATTGCCGCCGAAGGTCGATCCGTGGGTGCCGATCACCATGCCCTGCGCCGCGTTCTCGGTGGCAAGGCAGGCGCCCATCGGGAAGCCGCCGCCGATGCCCTTGGCGGTGGCCAGGATGTCCGGCGTAATCCCGTACTGTTCGTAAGCGTAGAGCGTGCCGGTGCGGCCGACCCCGGACTGCACTTCGTCGAGCACCAACATCAGGTCATTGGCGTCGGCGAACTCGCGAAGCCCCTGCATGAATTCCATGCTGGCCGGGCGGATCCCGCCTTCGCCCTGGACCGGCTCGAGCAGGAAGCCGGCGGTATTGTCGTCGACCGCGGCCAATGCCGCGTGGATATTGTCGAACTCGACGACCTTGAAGCCGGGCAGCAGCGGCGCGAAGCCGTCGCGCAGCTTCTCCTGGTTGGTGGCGCTGATCGTCGCCATCGTCCGCCCGTGGAAGGCGTTGGAGAAAGTGATCAGGTCGTGCTTTTCGGGCCTGGCCTTGGCGTGATGATAGCGGCGCGCCGTCTTGATCGCGCACTCGACCGCTTCGGCGCCCGAGTTGGTGAAGAACACCGTGTCGGCGAAGGTCAGGTCGATGATGCGCTTGGCGAACGCCTCGCCCTGCGGCGAGCCGTAGAGGTTCGAGACGTGCATCAGCTTGGCCGACTGCTCCTGGATCGCCTGCGTCAGATGCGGGTGGCCGTGGCCGAGCAGGTTGACGGCGATGCCGGCCGCGAAGTCGAGATATCTCTCGCCGTTCTCGCCATAGAGATAGGCCCCTTCGCCCCGGACCGGCCGCACCTCGCAGCGCGAATAGACGGGCATGAGCGGAGTAATGGCCATCGGCGGCGGTCCCTTTCGAAGTGTGAGTGCGAGCGGCGGCGCCGCCAGACCGCGCTATAGCCAGAGGCGCCGGAAAAGAAAAAGGGCGCACCGTGGATGTCCCGGCGCGCCCTCCTTTTGTGCTGCGCACCAATGCGCGCAGCTTGTTACCAGCGGTGGCTCCAGCGGCGGCCGTCGCGGACGTCCCGGGCGATCTTCTGCTCGAGCCGCGCGACGCGGCGCTCGACGTCGTACATTTCCCGCTGGGTCAGGCCGCGGCCGTCTCGAGCGTTGCGGAAGAAACGCCGCTCGATCTCGCGCGAGTCGCGCATGAGGTTATTGTGCTCGCTGCGAGTGATCATCCGGTATTGGGCAAGATGCGCGATCTGGCGCTGGATGCCGTCGATCCGGGCCTTCACGGCGCCCGCGTGGCGATAGTTGTTGTAGCCCTGGCCATAGCCGGGGGCGCCATAGCCGGGGGCGCCATAGCCGTACGGCGCGGGCTGGCGTGCCCACTGGGCGGAAGCCGGCGTAGCGACAGCGAGAGCCGAAGCTGTGACGGCGAGGGAAATGATCATGGTACGCATCATTGGCTCTCCTTTTGAGCGGTTGATGCGAATCACTATGCGTCGGCCTGGCTATTGGAGCGCTGAACGATGCTGACAGCCGCCGTTCAACGTTCGTTACGCCGCCGTTCAGCATTTGCCGCCTGTTGGCGTCGTTTCCGACCCAAGGAAATCCAAGAACGCCTCGGCGGTTCGTTCGTTACAGCTTCCGACGACAGCAGGAGTTCTCCATGTCCAAATTTGCAATGGCGATGGCGATCTGTGGAGCCTTGACCGCTTGTGCGACTCCGCAGGCCGACACCGCCCAGGAGCAAGCGCAAGATTGTGTGGTCCAGACGGAGGAGGCCACCGGCAGCCGCGTCGAATCGACCAGGGTCTGCCCGTCCGAAGAGCCGGGCAACAGCACGGAGTGACTTGATCGAGGCTCTTCGTACGAGTTTGTTGGCGCTTGCTGCGGCTTGTTATCCCATCCCGGGAATGGCCAGCTTGCGCTCCAGCCGCCGCGCGAAGAGGACGACGATCGAGACCAGCAAAAGATAGACGAACGCTGTGAAAAGGTAGGTCTCGAAGAACAGGAAGGTGCGCGACGCGACTTCCTGCATCTGCGCGAAAAATTCGATGTACTGGATCAGGAATACGATCGAGCTGTCCTTGATGTTCTGAATGGCCTGGTTGGTCAGGGACGGCACCGACATCCGCAGCGACTGCGGGGCCGTGATCAGGCGAAAAACCTGGAATCGGGAGAAGCCCTGCGCGCGGGCGGATTCCAATTCGGCCTGTTCGAGTCCCTTGTACGCGATCGTCAGATAGCGCGCGTTGTATGCCGACACATTGAGCGTGAAGCCTAACACCGCGATCACGAAAGGCGACAGCGTCACGCCCAGATTGGGAAGGCCGTAGTACAGCAGGAACAGGAAGACGATCAGCGGTGTCCCGATGAACAGGGATATGTAGCTTTGCGTGACGAAGCGGACGAGCCGGTTCGGGCTGAGCGAAAGGCCGAAGACCCCTATCCCGCCAACCAGGCCCGTCACCGTGACCGTGATGGACAGCAGGATCGTATTCCGCAGGCCTTTCGCGATCTCGGGCCAGTAGCTGACCAGGTCGGCGAAGAACGGGAAGGCGTCGATCGGCATTCTACCCTTCGCCGCCGAAAAATTCGGCAATGACCGGTTCGGATTCCCTGTCGAGCAGGCTTTCGACGCGATCTTCGGCGTAGACCTTGCCGCGATCGAGAAACACGACCCGGTCGGAAATATACCTTGCGAGACACAAATCGTGGGTGACGCAGAGGATCGTGACATTGTCGAGATAGAGGCGATTGATCAGCGTCACGACCTCGCGGACCATGATCGGATCGAGAGCCGAGGTCGGCTCGTCGAAGAACAGGACCTTCGGATCCATCGCCAGCGCGCGCGCGATTGCGACCCGCTGGCTCTGCCCGCCCGACAGCGCTGTCGGATACGCATTGCGCTTTTCGGCCATGCCCATGCGGTCGAGCTCGTGCAGCGCCCGTTCCTCCGCCTCGCGCTCCGGGATCTTCTTCAACCGGCGCAGTGCAAGCGTGACATTTTGCAGTACCGACATGTGGCGGTAGAGCGCGAAGTTCTGGAAGACGAAGCCGATCCGGCTGCGGAGCGCCCGAACGTCGACACCCGGGTCCGTGACGTCCTCGCCGTCGAACAGGATTTCGCCCGAAGTGGGTTCGATGAGCCGATTGAGGCAGCGCAGCAAGGTCGACTTGCCGCAGCCGGACGGCCCCATGATGACCTTGGCCTCGCCTTCCGCGAGATCGAAGCTGACGCCGTCGAGCACGGTCTTGTCGCCGTAGGTTTTGACCAGGTTCCTGACTTCGAGAAGGGCCATCTGTCTGGGTCTCACTCCTGCGCGAAGCCGGGGACGCTGTAACGCTTCTCGATCAACCGGACGGCGACCAGCATCAGTCGGTAAATGGCGAAATAGAGAAGGCCGAGCGCGGCATAGATTTCGATCCCGCGCATGGTGGTGGCAACCAGCGCCATCGCCTGCTTGGTGATCTCGGGGATGCCCACCGTGTACGCAAAGGGCGAGAATTTGATCACGGTGGTCAGCTCGTTGACCATGCCGGGGACCGCGAAGCGCATCATTTGCGGAAGCTTGATCAGCCGCAGCGTCTGGAACCGCGAGAAGCCCATCGACTGCGCGGCGAGGACCTCGTTCGGATTGACCGCCGCCAACGCCCCGCGGAACACTTCGGAGAGATACGCGCCTGAGATCAGCCCCAGGCTCAGCATCATCGCCAGCAGCGGCGGAACGTCGATCCCGATGCCTGGAAGCCCGAAGAAAACAAGGAACAGCAGGACCAGCATGGGAATGCCGCGAAGCACATAGACGAGGGTTGAAAGCGCCCCGGACAACCAGGCGCCGCCAAGCTCGCGAGCGATGGCAATGCCAAGACCGGACAGCAGGCCGGTCGCGGCGCAGGCCAGCGTGACCAGGAGCGTGTAGCCGGCGCCGTTGAGCAGCGTCAGCAGGATGTCGAAGAACGTCACGCCGCTCTATCCGGCGCCTATTTCATCCACTTGTCGATGATCGCCTGCTTCTTTTCCGGACCCAGTTCGTCGAGATATTTGTCGAAATCGGCGCGCAGGGCCGATCCCTTGGGGAAGGCGAAGCCGAAGCGGTCGAAACCGGTAAAGACGTAGCTGTCCTGGATTGGCAGCTTCTTGGCGTAAACCGAGGCCACCGTGCCGTCGAGGAAGGCGAGATCGACCTGGCCGTTCTGCAGGTCGGTCAGGACTTCGTTGTAGCTCGGATAGAGCTTCACCTGGTCGGTTTTGTAAATGCCCTTGGGCTCGAGCTCGGTCTTGATGAAGTCCATGTAGGCCATGCCGCGCGGAAACCCGATCGTGTAGTTCTTCAGCGTGTCGAGATTGGAAAGCTTGATGTTGCGGTCCTTCAAGCTCACCAGGTTCCATGTGTTGTCCATGTAGGGCTTGGAGAAATCCATCACCTTGGTGCGCGGCTCGGTGATCGAAATCCCGGAAAAGGCGACGTCGGCCTTCTTGCTGACGACCGCCCCGAGCATGCCCTGCCAGTCATAGGCGGTGACGTTCATGGTGCAGCCGCGGGCCTTGCAATAGCCTTCGAACAAATCGAAATCGAGGCCCTTGGTCTGCCCGTTCTCCTCGAACAGATTGGGCGGCGAGGCCGGGCTGACGGCGACTTCGATGACCTTCGACGCTGCCTCCTTCTTGCCGCAACCGCTTATGGTGACGACCGCTAGGCCGAGCGCGAACGAGGCGAGAAATGTGCGGCGTTTCATCTTGGTGTCCCCCTGCTTGAAATATACGGCGGTATGAAAGGAAAGAAGTCGTCCAGCCCGGCCTGGTCCAGGGCTTCGCGAACGGCTTCGCCGCCACGCACGAAATCGAGGTTCCTTTGGCCGTCCTTGAGCGATCTGGCGAGCCGCAGGATTGCGCGAATGCCGCCGAAGTTCACGAACTCCAGCTGTTCCAGGTCGATCGTCACGGATTTGGTCTTGGGCTGAAGCCGCTCTTCGACGGCCGAGGCGAAGTTGTCCCCATCGGCGGCTTCCATCCGGCCCTGGGGCCGAGCGATCAAACGCTCGCCCTCTTCAAGAAACTCAGCTTCCATGACGTGTTTCGAGCCGTAGGTTTCGGCATTCATGCCGCATTGCTTGGAAGGAAGCGAGCGTAAAGACGATGCCGCTGCGGAAGCCGGAGATCGCGTAGAAGAACGGATTGGCGTGGCTGACGTCCTAGAGTGGCGACAGCGGCGTCACGAGGATTGTTTACCGCTCCCTCGATGAGGCGTAGTTTCCATTTTGCGGGAAGGCGCTGACGAGCTTCCCGGAGGGGGCGAAATGCGGCCACATTGGACAGCTTTAGGCGCGGGACTGCTTGTTTCGGTCCTCGTCGCCGCCGCGGCGCACGCGCAAACTCAGCAGCAGGTCGACTGGTGCGACAAGGAGGGTGCGACGGCGGATCAGACCATCGACGGCTGCACCGCCATAATCAGCTCAACGGGCCAGTCGGCCAAAAGGCTCGCCAGCTCCTATAACAACCGCGGATTGGGTTATCTCCAGAAGGGTGACAACGACCGAGCGATCGCTGATTTCAGCGACGCGATCCGACTCCAGCCCGATTATGCGTTCGCCTATGACAACCGCGGCCTCGCCTATGATGGCAAACAGGATTACGACCGCGCGATCGCCGATTTCAGCGAAGCGATCCGGCTCAAGCCAGATAATGAGTCCGTCTATATCAGCCGCGGCCTCGCCTACGGCGCCAAGCAGGATTACGACCACGCGATCGAGGATGTCAGTAAAGCGATCCAGCTCAACCCCAATAATTGGGAGTACTATAACAATCGCGGCATCGCCTATCTGCAGAGCGGCAGGTTCAGGAGGGCGCTCGCAGACTACAACCTCGCGCTAAAGCTCGATCCGAACCCAGCGAATTTATTGTACGGCCGTGGAATCGCCAAATTGAAGACCGGGGACAGCGCCGGCGCACAGTCAGACATCTCTGCCGCGAAGGCCATCGTTCCGGACATCGCCGAGGCATTTGCCCGCATAGGAATCAAGCCGTAGGCACTCGCTAGGCCTTGATCCGCCACCCGCTTTTGAGCAGCGCGTAGCAGGCGCCGCAGAGCGCCAGGTTGAGGACCAGCAGCCCGGCCGCGCCGACCATCACCGGGGAATCGCTGACCCCCAGGAACCCGTAACGGAAGCCGGAGATCACGTAGAAGAAGGGGTTGGCGTGGCTGACCGCTCGGAACGCCGGCGACAGCTGCTCGACCGAATAGAAGGTGCCGGACAGCAGCGATAGCGGAGTGACGACGAAATTGGTGACCGCCGCCGCATGGTCGAACTTGTCCGCCCATTGCGAGGTCATCAGCCCCAAAAAGGCGAGCATCAGCGACCCCATCAGCCCGAACCACAGCACCCACAGCGGATGGGCGATCGTCACCGACACGCCGGGCCATGCCAGCATCGCCAGCCATACCGCGAAGCCGACGAACGC
>CAMPJH010000043.1 GCA_946886845.1 uncultured Sphingomonas sp.
GGCGATTGGTCGATATCGAGCTCCACCCGATAGCGGCCCATGTGGCCGAACAGGTCGACCAGCGGCGGAATTTCGGGATAGAGAAGAGGGACCGCCGACAGCAGGACAACCAGGGCGACGAACCAGCGCTGCTGCCACCACATTGGTGGGCCGGCGGGTATCTCCGGTGGTGCCTCGAGCTTGGCCATCTCTACCGACTTCGCCGCTCAACGCCGGAATGGCAACGCGAAACTCAGGCCACGGCCGGTTGGCCTCCCGGCGGCGCAAGTCGGACTTCCAGCCGCTTCGTGACTCGTCCGGCAACCAGCCAGATCCCCAAGGTCAGCCCGGCCGCCGCCAGGCCGTCGATCGCATAATGCCAGCCGAGATGGATCGAGCCGACCCAGATCAGCACCGCGTAAGCGGCGAGGGCGCAGCCGAGCAGCTTGCTCACTCGCCAGCCGGCGATCGCGAACAGGACGGCTAGGCCGTTGTGAACCGAGGGCATTGCCGAGATTCCGGCGCCGACGGCGAGCGAATCGCCACCGAATGCCCGCAAAAGCCCCGCCTGGTTCGAAAGCGCGGTGAGCTTTGCCCCGGCAGCGGCCTGGGCGGTGACTAGGCTGTCATTGAGCTCGGCGAAGCTCGGATAGGAGCCGGCGAAGTTTTCATAATAGCAGGGACCGGCCGACGGCAGCAGGAAGGCGAGCACGCTGCCGATACCGATCCAGATGGCGATGTAGCTCAACAGGTACTGGTTGCGGAGGCGATAGGTCGAGGCCGGCAGCCAGGCGCACAGCAAGACGCCGACCGACATCGGCACGAACCAGCCGTGATAGGCGCGATCGACCAGCCAGGTCGCGTTCGGCGAGCCGAGGAAAGCGTGAGTCACCCGCCATGGGTCGCTTCCGAGAAAGAGGAACTTGTCCACTTCGGCGAAGGCGGGGTCATAGGCGAAGCCGGCGACCGGAAGCACCATCTGCTTGAACGCGTTGAACGACGCCATCAGCGCCGCGAACAGCAATGGCGGCCAGAAGAGCGAAGCGAAACGGTCCCGATCCCAGCGCGCGCGCCCCAGGGCAACGATGACCGTGAGCGGGCTCGGACCGGGCCCGGAGCGAGGCCGATTGCGATAGAGCTCGACCAGCAGGGCGAGCAGGCCGATGAACAGCCACAGGGAAAAGCTGGTCTTGAGGTAGAAAGCCAACAGGCGAGCGAAGTCGCCGATCGGCACGCGCCCGGTCGATAGCACCAGGACCAAATAGAGGCCAACCGCCAGCGCTCCGGCGGCCGCGGCCCGCATTTCGCGAACGTCACGCATCGCCGGAGAGCTATGCGAACAAGGTTAACGAACCGCTAGAAGCGGCGTTCAACCGCGATACAGGCGGCGTCGGCTAGCCGACCTGCCAGCTTGTTGAACTGGAGAACGGCTACCATGAAGAAGATCCTCATTACGGGCGTTGCGGTTGCGGCCCTTGCCGGGCTGGCACCGGCGATCGCGCAGACCGCTCCCGCCTCGGCGCCTCAGGCGAAGGCGGCAAAAGTCACCAAGCCGATCACTCGCGCCGATGCCGCCCAGAAGGCGCAGCAGCATTTCACCCGGCTCGACACCAACAAGGACGGCTTTCTGACAAAGACCGAGGCCGAGGCTGCCGCCCAGGCGACTCACGAGCGCGTCGAGCAGCGGATGGACAAGCGCGGCGACGCGATGTTCGCGCGCCTCGACGCCGACAAGAACGGCAAGGTCACTCGTACCGAGGCCGAATCGGTGTTTGCCTCGCGCAAGGCCGCCGGCAAGGGCGCCAAGGCCGCTCCCACCTGGGACAAGTTCGCCGGCCGCCTCGACACCGACAAGGACGGCGCCATCAGCAGCGCCGAGTTCGAAGCCGCGCATTCGAAGCGCGCCGAGCGCGTCGCCGATCGCCGCGACAATCGCGGAATCGCCGGTCAGATGTTTGCCACGGCTGATTCGAACAAGGACGGCCGGGTGTCGCTCGCCGAAGCCACTGCCGCGACCACCGCGCAATTCGACAAGGCCGACGCCAATAAGGACGGGACGCTGACTCGCGAGGAGATGCGCGCCGGGCGCAAGACAGCCCAGGCGAAGCCCGCGGGCCGCTAAGCCGGCTCCGGCTGTTTTGAAGAGGTCCGGCGCGGTTGCGCCGGGCCTTTTTTCCTGGCCGCATTCTTCCTGGTTGCGCTCGGCTTCGACTGCAGCCGCTTTTCCGCCTCCGACATAAAGTCGCGGGTGATCGGCAGGACGGCCCGGTCGCGGACATACTGGACCTGGAAATTGCAGCCGGCGCCATTCTCGAACATCACGATTCCGCCCGACAGGTAGAATTCCCACATCCGGAAGAAGCGCTCGTCGTAGAGCTTGACGATCTTGTCGCGCGCCGCCCGCGTCCGGCCCAGCCATTCGCGCAGCGTGTAGGCGTAATGGAGCCGCAGCGTCTCGACGTCGCTGGTGATCAGCCGCGCTTTCTCGCTGGCGGCGCTCAGCTGGCTCAACGACGGGATATGGTATCCGGGGAAGATATATTTGTCGGTGAACGGGTCTGGCGCACCGCTGGTCGAGCCGAGCCGGCCGATGGTGTGCAACAGCATCACTCCGTCGGGCTTCAGCAATTTGCGGCAGGTGGCGAAGAACTCGTCATGGTGACGGGCGCCGACATGCTCGAACATCCCGACCGAAACGATCCGGTCGAAGGTCCCTTCCAGCTGCCGGTAGTCGACCAGCTCGAACCGGACATGGTCGGCGACCCCGGCTTCCTCGGCGCGCCGCCGGGCGACCGCCAGCTGCTGCTCTGAAAGCGTAATTCCAAGCACGTCGACCTTGGCGACCTGATGCAAATAGAGCGCCGTCCCGCCCCAGCCGCAGCCGATGTCGAGTACTTTCTGCCCGGGCCTGAGGTGCAGCTTGGCGGCGATGTGCGCTTTCTTGTCGGCCTGCGCCTGCTCCAGGCTGTTGGCCGGGTCGGTGTAATAAGCGCAGCTGTACTGCATGTCGTCGTCGAGGAAGAGCTCGTAGAGCGCATTGCCGAGATCGTAATGGTGAGCGACGTTGCGCCGCGATCGTCGCGGGTCGTTGCGGCGGATCAGCGCCTGCAGCTTCTTGAGCTTGCCCTTGCCGTAGATCTTGCGGTTCTCGCCGCTGTCCTCCCAGCGGTTTGAGCCGGTGACCAATTCGAGCAAATCGAGGATATCGCCGTCCTCGATGATTATCCGGCCGTTCATATAGGCCTCGCCCATACCCAGCCGCGGGTTCTTCAGGATCTCGAACGGAACTCGGCGATCGGCGAACCGGACGGTGAGATGCTTGCCGCTGCCCGGCCCGCCGGTCTCGCGCTTCCCGTCCGGGCTCACCAGGGTGATGCTGCCTTGTTTCAACAGCTTGTCGATCAGTCCGCCGATCAGCGACATTCGCTCGGTTCCCGTCACTTTGTGTCCGAAGGGAAGCTTAGTCCTGCGCCGGTATCGCAGTCCAGCGGTCAGGCGGCGGCGCGTTTGCCTTTGCGCTCGCTGGCGGTCTTCAACTGGCCGCAAGCGGCGTCTATGTCGCGGCCGCGCGGGGTTCGAACCGGGGCCGAAATGCCGGCCTCGAAGACGATGGCGCTGAACGCCCTGATCCGCTCGGGCGCCGAACATTCGTAGGGCGCGCCGGGCCACGGGTTGAACGGGATCAAATTGACCTTGGCCGGAAGCTTGTACTTGCGGATCAACCGAACCAGCTCGCGGGCGTCGGCGTCGCTGTCGTTCTTGTCCTTCAGCATCACATATTCGAAGGTGATCCGGCGCGCGTTGTTGGCGCCCGGATAGGCCGCGCAGGCCTCGAGCAGCTGCTCGATCCCGTATTTGCGGTTCAACGGCACGATCTCGTCGCGGACGTCCTTCGTCACCGCGTGCAGCGAAACCGCGAGATTGACCCCGATCTCCTCGCCCGCCCGTTCCATCATCGGCACCACGCCGCTGGTCGACAGCGTGATCCGGCGCTTGCTGAGGCCCAGCCCGTCGCCGTCCATGACGATCTTCAGGGCGTCGCGGACATTGTCGAAATTATAGAGCGGCTCGCCCATCCCCATCATGACGATGTTGGTCAGCATCCGCCCTTCCGGCTGCGACGGCCATTCGCCGAGCGAATCGCGGGCGAGCATCACCTGGCCGACGATCTCCGAGGCATCGAGGTTGCGGACCAGCCGCATCGTGCCGGTGTGGCAGAAGCGGCAATTGAGCGTGCAGCCGACCTGGCTCGAGACGCACAGGGTGCCGCGGTCGGCGTCCGGGATGAACACCATCTCATAGTCGTTGCCGTCTTCGGTGCGAAGCAGCCATTTGCGGGTACCGTCGGAGGAGACCTGGCTTTCGACGACCGCCGGCCGCGAAATCGCGAACCGCTGCTCGAGCCACGGCCGCTGCGCCTTGGCGATATCGGTCATTGCCGCGAAGTCGGTGGCGCCGCGGTTGTAGATCCAGTGCCACAATTGCTTGGCGCGCAGCTTCGCCTGCCTGGCGTCGAGGCCCTGCGCCTCGAGCGCCGAGCGAAGCTCGTCCCTCGACAAGCCGACCAGGTCGATACGGCCGTCGGCGCGGCGCATGGCGTCAACCCCGCGCGGCACCGGCACGGGCTCGATCACGCCGGGAATCGGCATCAGGGACGTTTGCGCGCTCATGGCTGGGGGCCCGATTTAGGTGCGATCAGCGCGCTTTACCAGCTTGGGCGCACTGCGCGGCGGCGGCGTCGATCGCCGTCGCGGCGCCGGCGAGCAGGTAACGATCGACGATTCGCGCGCCGCCGCGGTCACGCGCTTCGACCCGCATCGACTCGCCGTAGCGGGCGGCGTCGAGCAACGCCCGCTGCTGCCCGGGGTCCAGGCTCCACGCCCACTCGCCCTTGCCGACCAGCAGGAATGGCCGTGACCCGATCGTCGCGATGACGCTTGCGCCAGTTCGAGCGGCGCGGCTGAGCCGGACATAGAAACGCCCCTGGCCGGGGCCGCCGCGATCGAAGGCGAAGCCGGCGAACGGCCTCGTTCCCCGCTTTGCCGACACCGCGGCGCCGCGAGCCTCGCAGCGCGGCCCGAAGTCGATCGCCGCCCACCGACCGCTGGCAAACAGGACGCGTTCGGCCGCCGCCCCAGCGGAGCCTGAAACGCAGAGCGCAGCAACGAACAGCAGACGCATAGACGCAGCCCTAACCCATTCGGAACGGGCCAGTAACCATCCGGTATTGAAGGGCTTTGCCGGTTGTGCCATTTTCCCCGCGCTCGGTGAACTTGGCCAGGAGTACGGCCCTATGCACCGAGCGGCTATCGTCCATACAGATTTGGCGCTCGTCGGCGAATGACCATCGCTGTCATGCTGCCGCGCCTCGCCGCCGAGCTGGCGCTGTTCAGCGCCGTCGGCTTTTTGCTGTTCGCGATCAACGACATCGTCGTCGACATCATCTATTTCACGCGGCGGCTGTGGCGGTCAGCGACCGTCTACCGCCGATACCCGCGGGCGTTCGGCCAAACCATCGCCAATCGCGGCGACGAACAGCGCTTCATCGTCATCTTCGTGCCCGCCTGGGACGAATCGACCGTGATCGGCGCAATGCTTCGATCGGCGCTCAATCGTCTCGAATATGAAAATTACCGGATTTTCGTCGGCCATTACCGCAACGACCCGGCGACCGCCGCGGCGATCGAAGCCGTCGACGATCCACGAATCGAGCGGGTGACGGTCCACGCCGATGGTCCGACCACCAAGGCCGACTGCCTCAACCACCTCTACGACGCCCTGCTTGCCTATGAGCTCAACGAGAACCGGCCGGCCGCGGCGGTCGTCCTCCACGATTCCGAGGACGTCGTTCACCCGCTCGAGCTGGTCGTCTTCAACAGCCTCATCGACCGCGCCGGAGTGATCCAGCTCCCCGTCCAGCCGCTTCCAGATCGGATCTCGCGCTGGATCGCTGGCCATTATTGCGACGAATTCGCCGAAGCGCACGCCAAGGAGCTGGTCGTTCGCGAAGCGGTCGGCGCGTCGATGCCGCTTGCCGGGGTCGGCTGCGCGATCGCCCGCGATCCGCTCGCCCGCCTCGCCGCGCTCCATGAGGGCGCGCCGTTCGCCGGGGCCAGCATGACCGAAGATTATGAATTCGGGCTTCGGGTTGGCGAGCTTGGCCTGAAGACCATGTTCGTTAGGATGCCCGCGATTCCGGGCAGCCGCGGCGTCGTCGCCAGCCGCGGCCATTTTCCAGCAACGTTCGGCGAAGCGGTTCGGCAGAAAGCCCGCTGGCTCGGCGGAATCGCGCTTACCGGCTGGGATCGGCTTGGCTGGCGGGGCGGCCTCGGCGAGCGGTGGATGCGAATGCGCGACCGTCGCGGCCCGATCGCGGCAATGCTCCTGCTCTGCGGCTATCTCGCCGCCTTGCTGTGGAGCCAGCTGTGGCTTGCCGAAGCGCTCGGCGCGCCGGTCCAGGTCAGGATCGGGCCGACCCTGGCGATCTTGCTGTGGATCAACCTCTGGCTGCTGCTGTGGCGGATCGCGATGCGAATGCTGTTCACCGGCGCCGCCTACGGCTGGGCCGAAGGCATTCGATCGGTGCCGCGCTTGGTCGTCGGCAACGTCATCGCCATCTGCGCCGCGGCGAGGGCGCTGGCGATCTATTTGAGCCGGGTGCCGCCGACCTGGGACAAGACCCGGCACGTCTTTCCCAAGGAAATGTCGACTTGAGCGCGCCGGTCCGCTTCCTGGCGCTGCTCGTCGTCGGCTGGGCCGGCGTGCGCGCCGCGACGCTCGGAATGATCCCGGGCTTCACGGTCAGTTACGCCCGGCCGCTCCCACGAAGCGAGCCGCCGCCGGTCATCGCCACCGAATTCGCTCCGCTTCCACCGGTCGAGCCGCCCTTTGCGCAGGATTTGGCCGCGTCGAGCGCGTTCGCTTATCCGGCGATGGCGCCAATTCCTCTCGCCTACTATCCGGCTTACCCGGCCTATCCTGCAGCCGATCCCTATTCTTACCCAGTCGCGCCGCCGCCGCTGCCGATCCCCCCCCGGCCGCAATGGCAGATCCCGTCCGACCGGACTGCCGAGCCACCGATTTTCTATTCGCCGCTTCCGAGCCTCGACAGCTGGACATTGTCGTCCATGACGTCCGCCGCCTTCCCCGCGAGCAAGAGCAGCCCAGTGCCGATCGCAAGCGCCCCGCCGGCCAAGCCGCGGCTCGACCGGTTGCAGATGTCGAGCTGGGCGCTTTTGCGCGGCGCGCCTGGCCCCGGTGCCCTCGCCAGCGGCGGCACCCTCGGCGGCAGCCAGGCCGGCGCGCGCCTCACGTATGCGTTCAACCCGATGATCGCGGCCTCACTTCGGACCAGCTCCCCGGTCGGCGGATCGCGCGGCGCCGAGGTCGCCGGCGGGATCCGGGTGACCCCGTTCCGTTCGATCCCGTTCGCGATCACCGCCGAGCGGCGGCAGGCGATCAGCCCCCACGGCGGCGGCCGGTCGGCTTTCGCATTGTTCGTCGAGGGGGGGCTCTACCGCCAGCCGATGCCGCTCCGCTTCAACCTCGACGCCTACGTCCAGGCGGGCGTGGTCGGACTGCACAGCCGCGATTATTTCGCCGACGGAGCCTTTGCCTTCACCCGCCCGGTGTGGGGCCGCTTCTCGGCCGGCTTCGGGGTCTGGGGCGGCGTTCAGCCGGGAATCTATCGGATCGATGCCGGCCCGCGCGTTTCGATTCGGATTCGCGACAATATCCACGCCCATGTCGACTGGCGCCAGCGGCTGGTCGGAAACGCCGAGCCCGCATCGGGCCCCGCCCTCACCCTCGCCGCCGATTTCTGAACGGCTTCTCCGGGTCGTTCAGGTTTGGACTGCTGCGCCTTTGCCGCTAGTCCTGCGGTCGGCAAATGGACATCTACCTCCCGATAGCAGGCCAGTCGGTCAACGCGCTTCTGATCATCGCGCTCGGCGCGCTGGTCGGTGTGCTGTCGGGGATGTTCGGGATCGGCGGCGGCTTCCTCACTACGCCGCTGCTGATCTTCTACGGAATCCCGCCGCCGGTGGCGGTGGCCTCGGCCGTGACCCAGATCACCGGGGCAAGCGTCGCCGGAGCCTCGGTGCACATCCGCCGCGGCGGCGCCGACCTGCGCATGGCGGGGGTGATGACCGTCGGCGGCTTCCTCGGCTCGGTCGTCGGCGCGGGCCTGTTCACCTTGCTCCAGGCCGGCGGCCAGATCGATCTCGTCATCGGCTTCCTCTACGTCGTCCTGCTCGGCTGGATCGGCGGGCTGATGTTGTGGGATGCGCTGGTCGCTTTCGGCTACATCGAGCGTAGCGAACCGGCCGAGGGGGCGCCGCGGTTCAACCGCTGGGTGACATCGCTGCCGATGCGCTGGCGGTTTGCGGCCTCCGGCCTCTACATTTCGCCGCTGGCGCCGTTCGCGCTCGGCTTCGGCGCCGGAATCCTGACGGTCCTGCTCGGCGTCGGCGGCGGCTTTATCCTGGTTCCGGCGATGATCTATCTGCTCGGGATGCCGGCGCGGGTCGTCGTCGGAACCTCGCTGGCGATGATGCTCGCGGTCAGTGCCGCGACGACCTTCGTCCATTCGGTGACGACCCACGCCGTCGACATCGTCCTCGCCGGGCTGCTGCTGATCGGCGGCGTCATCGGGGCGCAATATGGCGCGGTCCTGGCGACCCGGCTCAAGCCGGACCTGCTGCGGCTCGCCCTGGCAGTCCTGATCCTGCTGGTGGCGTTGCGGATGGCGCTCGGCCTCGCCTGGCGCCCCGACGAAATCTACTCGATCGCTTATCTATGAAGCGCCGCTTCGCACCCCTGATCGCGCTTGCGCCATTCGCCCTTTCCGGCGCCGCCACGCCGATGCTTGTGCCGGACGTTTCCGCGCGCAAGATCGAGATCCGGTACAGTTTCGCCGGGGCGCAGCTCCTGCTGTTCGGGGCGATCGTCTATCCCGACGGCCGGGTGCCCGAAGACGCGCCCGACGTGGTCGTCGTCGTCAAGGGGCCGGCCGAGCCGATCATCGTCCGCGAAAAGAAGCGGATCGCCGGTATTTGGATGAATGCGGATTCGAGCCGCTTCCGCTCCGCCCCCTCCTTCTATGCGGTCGCCTCGTCGCGGCCGATCGCCGAGCTCGTCGACCAGCGCACCGCGGCGATCTACGAGCTCGGCCTCCAGGATCTCCAGCTGTCGCCGGGAACCACCGCGCTTCCCGACAAGGCGCGGCGCTTCGAGGCCGGGCTGCTCGACCTGCGCCGCCGCCAGGGGCTCTATTCGGAAAATCCCCGAGGCGTCGAAATCAGCGGCGGCGTGCTCTATCGGGCGACGATCGCGATCCCGAGCCAGGTGCCGGTCGGCACCTATACGGCGGAAACCTTCCTGGTCGACGACGGCCGGGTGCTCGCCGCCGCCACCCGCGACATCGAAATCGGCAAGAGCGGGTTCGAGCGGTTCGTCGCGCTCGCCGCTCGCCGCCACTCGGTGCTGTACGGGCTGTTCGCGGTCCTGTTGTCGATCGGCCTCGGTTGGTCGGCGGCGAGGATCTTCAGGCGCCGCTTCTAGAGGCTCCTTAAGCCAAATATTAACGGCTTTGCTCTACCGCCGAGGCTCTCAATGTGCCCGGAGTAGGACCAGGAATGAACGAAGAGCCGAACCTGCGTCAGTTCATCGACGAAGTCAGCAGTTTCGACGAGGAGAAGGCCGCGAAGCCGCAGCGCGGTCCCGCGCCCGAGCTGCCGTCGGTCGGCCTCGTCGTATCGATTGCCGGCTCCGGCTCGCAGATCCGGATGCAGCGCGACGTCCTGATGTCGTTTCAGTCCAATCCCGACCCGGCGGTGGCGATGTCCGGCCAGGTCGGCAGCCAGGTCAAGATGGCGGTCGGCAACAGCTGGCTGATCGCCAACGTCCGGACCCTCTCGGGAGAGGGCGGCGAGGTCGTCGCCCAGGTCGACTTCCTCGGCGAAGGCGGCCGCGACAGCTCCGGCAAGATGAGCCACTTCCGACGCGGCGTCACCCGGTACCCGATTCCGGGCTGCGAGGTTCACCCGGTCACCACCGAGGATCTTCGCGCGGTGTTCGCCGCCGACGACAGCCCGCATATCGAGATCGGCACCGTTTATCCGACCGACGACATCCGCGGCGCGCTCTATGTCGATCCGATGCTTTCGAAGCATTTCGCCGTCCTCGGATCGACCGGTACCGGCAAGTCGACCTCGGTCTCGCTGATCCTGCACCGTATTTCGCAGCTGTCGCCCGAGGGCCACATCGTCATGATCGACCCGCACGGCGAATATTCGGCGGCCTTCAAGGGCTGCGGCGAGCTGTTCAACGTCGACAACCTCCAGCTGCCCTACTGGCTGATGAACTTCGAGGAGCATTGCGAGGTGCTTCTGACCA
>CAMPJH010000044.1 GCA_946886845.1 uncultured Sphingomonas sp.
ACGGCAAGATCGCCCATCTCGACGGGCTCAACCTCAGCCGCGCCTGGTGCTGGCGCTCGCTCGGCTATCCGCAGCCCGCCGAGGCGCATCTCGAGGCGGCGCTATCGCACCTTGCCGGCGACTATATGGGCGAGCACTGGCTGCAGAGCTTCGCGCTCCTGGCGCTGCTCAGTGACACTTGAATCGGTCGAATGGCTCCAGGCAGGAATCGCAGCGCCACTGCGCCTTGCACGGAGTCGAGCCGAAGCGGCTGACTTCGTGGGTTTCCATCGACCCGCACTGCGGACAGGCGGTTTTCGCATTGGGGTCGGGCGGGGCGATCCCATAGGCCTTGAGCCGCTCGCGCCCGCGCTCCGTGATCCAGGCGGTGGTCCACGGCGGGAACAAGACCCGCTGGATGTAGACATGGTCGAAGCCTGTTTTATCGAGCGCGTCGCGGATCATCTGCTCGATCGCCAGGGTCGCCGGGCAGCCGGTGTAGGTCGGGCTGATCATCACTCGCGGCGGATTGTCGACGATCGCCCGGACGATGCCGAGATCGGTGATCGACAGGGCGGGGATTTCCGGATCGGGAACCCGGTCCAGAACCTTCATGATCGCCGCCTCGTCGAGCGATTTTACCGCCGTCGCCATGATGCGAGCTTACACCCGTTCGAGCGCCAGCGCGATGCCCTGGCCGACGCCGATGCACATGGTTGCGAGCGCCAGCCTGCCGCCGGTGCGCTGCAGCTCCTCGGTGGCGGTCAGCGCCAGCCGCGCGCCCGACATCCCGAGGGGATGGCCGAGGGCAATTGCACCACCGTTGGGGTTCACATTGGCCGCGTCGTCGGGAAGCCCGAGCTGGCGGAGCACAGCCAACGCCTGCGCGGAAAAGGCCTCGTTCAACTCGATCACGTCGAAGTCGCCGATCTTGACGCCGAGGCGCTTCATCAACTTCTCCGACGCCGGCGCCGGGCCGATGCCCATGATCCGCGGCGGCACGCCGGCGACGGCGGCGCCCAGAATGCGCGCGCGCGCTGTCAGGCCGTTGCGCTTCGCCGACTCTTCGCTGGCGACAATGATTGCCGCGGCGCCATCATTGACTCCGGATGCATTGCCGGCGGTGACCGTTCCGTCCTTGCGAACTATCGGCTTCAGCGCTGCAAGTTTCTCGAGCGTCGTCGCGCGCGGATGCTCGTCCTTGCCGACGATTACCGGGTCGCCCTTGCGCTGCGGAATTTCGACCGCGACAATTTCGGCGGCGAGGCGGCCATTGGCCTGCGCTTCGGCGGTGCGCTGCTGGCTGCGTAGCGCGAACGCGTCCTGGTCGGCGCGGCTGATCTGGAACTCCTGCGCGACGTTCTCGGCGGTGCTCGGCATGGTGTCGTCGCCGTAGGCGTCTTTCATCTTCGGGTTGACGAAGCGCCAGCCGATGGTGGTGTCGTAAATCTCGGCGCGTCGGTCGAACGGCTGCGTCGCTTTGGGCATGACGAACGGCGCCCGACTCATGCTTTCGCTGCCGCCGGCGATGATCAGATCGGAATCGCCGCCGCGGATCGCCCGCGCCGCCATCGCCACCGCGTCGAGACCGGAACCGCACAGCCGGTTGAGGGTCACCCCGCCCGAGCTGTCCGGAAGTCCGGCGAGCAGGCCAGCCATTCGCGCCACGTTGCGATTGTCCTCGCCGGCCTGGTTGGCGCAGCCTAGGATCACGTCGTCGAGATCGGCCCAGTCGACGCCGGGGTTGCGGTCGATCAAAGCCCTGATCGGAATCGCGGCGAGGTCGTCCGCGCGGACGCCGCTGAGAGCGCCGCCGTAACGGCCGATCGGCGTTCGGACATAGTCGCAGATATAGGCTTCGGTCAGATGACGCCCCGTCGCATCTGGTCGAGCTCGATCGATTCGAACAGAGCCTTGAAATTGCCCTCGCCGAAGCCCTCATTGCCCTTGCGCTGAATGATCTCGAAGAAGATCGGGCCGATCACGTTCTGGGTGAAGATCTGCAGCAGCAGGCCCTGCCCTTCGGTCGGCGCGCCGTCCATCAGGATGCGCCGCTTCTCGAGCTCGGCAAGGTCTTCGTCATGGCCCTCGATGCGCTCGGGAAGCAGCTCGTAATAAGTGTCGGGCGTGTCCTGGAAGGGAATGCCACGGCCGCGAAGCACGTCGACCGCCTCGTAGATGTCGGTGGTGCCAAGGGCGATGTGCTGGATGCCCTCGCCTTTATATTCGCGAAGGAACTCCTCGATCTGGCTCTTGTCGTCCTGGCTCTCGTTGAGCGGGATTCGGATCTTGCCGCAGGGCGACGTCATCGCCTTGGAGAACAGGCCGGTGACTTTGCCTTCGATGTCGAAATATCGGATCTGGCGGAAGTTGAAGAGCCGCTCATAGAAATCGGCCCAGGTCGCCATGTTGCCGCGATTCACATTGTGGGTCAGGTGGTCGATGTAGGTGAGCTTCGAATCCGCTCCGGCCATCCGCTGTTGCCAGTCGGGATGGAAGTCAAAGTCGACCTCGTAGATCGATCCGCCGTCGCCATACTGGTCGACGAAGAACAGGCGCGATCCGCCGATACCTTCGATTGCCGGGATGTGGAGCTCGCCGTCGCCCTTCCGCACCTCGACATCGGTCGCGCCGAGGCGGAGCGCGCGGTCATGGGCGGCCTTGGCGTCCTTGACTCGGAAAGCCATCGCGCAGGCGCTCGGGCCATGCGCCTGGGCATAATCCTCGGCGTAGCTTCCCGGCTCGGCATTGATGATGAAGTTGCAGTCGCCCTGTTTGTGCAGCGTGACGTTCTTGCTCTTGTGGCGGGCGACTTCGGGGAAGCCCATTTTGGTGAACAACGACCGCAGAAGCTCGATGTCGGGGGCGGTATATTCGACGAATTCGAATCCGTCGGTGCCCATCGGGTTGGCAAACCCGGTGACGGTCTTCTCCTCCAAGGTGGTGGCCATTGCGTGCTCCTTCGCCGCCCAACTGCGCTCCGCTGGGCCTCATTTCAAGGCGGCGCCCCCGCTTACCTTCCCTAAAGTCACGCGATGAGCGACCAATTTCGTGGCTTTACCGCAGAGAGCTGGCCATTCCAGCAAGAGTAGGCGATTCCGACGGATGTAGGACAGGAGAATCGCAATGGATGCACCGGACGGCTGGGCGCTCGAGGACGGCGGCAAGGCGCTGGTCCGAAGCTTCAAGTTCAAGGATTTCAGCGAGGCGTTCGCCGTCCTGACTCGGGTCGCGCTGCACGCCGAAAAAGTCGACCATCACCCGGAGTTCACCAGCGTCTGGAACCGCGTCGACTTTCGATTGACCAGCCACGACGCCGGCGGGGTCACCGACCGCGACCGCAAGCTGGCCGAGGCTATCAACGATTTAGCCTGACGCCGCCGTGGCTACGGTTCCGCCCACATCCGATCCAGCCGGTCGAACTCGGCCGACAATTCGACGAGGTGCCTGTTGCTGACGCTGAACTCGCCCTTGAACGGGTAATCGACGGTGAGGATGAACAGGAACACGAGACCGAGGGTGACCGAAATCCCCGCTATCATCACGACGTTGAACCGCGTCGGCGTGAACGCCGATGCATAAGCGACCGTCAATAGCGATCCGACCAGGCCGATCGTCCAGAGAATGAGCGGTACAGACGTCTGGCTTTCGATGATTCGGTCGTGCCTGAAATCGATGAGGTCATTGAGCTTCCCGAGCATTTCCTCATAGATTGCGCCGGTCCGATTATCCTCGGGCTGGAGCTTACCGATTTCGTAGAAGACGGTCTGGAGCGCCGCCTCCGTGGTTTCACTACCCATTCCTTCGTGAAGCAGCGGCCATTCGTCTTTTGTGACGCTCACGACATAGGCTCTCAGGGCACCGCGTGCCGCGATCGTTTCCGGACCGAAAATGGTCAAATCCTGGTAGAGTTGCGATGCGGTCGCGGCTTCGTGCGAGACCGCCGCCTTGGCGTCGGAGAAGTCCTGCCACACTGTGACGCCCGCGAAGGCGATCATTATTCCGACATAAGCGGCGACAACCTGCATCAGGTTGACCGCAACTTCCTTCTCTTCGCTAGTTGTTTTGAGCCGGAACAGCTTTTGCAGGCCGAGGCTGCTTCCGAGCCCGACCATCAAGGCCAGTCCAAGGACCAGGATTGTCGATAGCCAGATCGGCAAGTCGTAGAATAAATCGGTCATCCGCACCCCCTGCGGGGAGATTGACCCCAAAAGCGGATCATCCGCAACATCTTCGCCGCGGCGGGATGGACGGCAAAGCGTAAACCAGCCGGACATTGATCATTCAGATGCGCGCGGGCATATCGCCCGGGAAATGAGAAAATCGCTTGCCTCGATCGATCTGATGCGCGCCGATTCAGCGGCGTCGACGAGCTATTATTACCCGCGGGAGGCCGGAACGACCTGACGCGCATGTAGCGACCAGAGCCACCAGCCTCCAGCCCGCCAAGCCTCCGCTCGGCGGGTTTTTTGTTGCCCGAGAGAAGGACCACCGAATGCTGCAGGAGAAGATCGCACCGAGCCGGCCGACCGTGCCTTGGCAGGATTATGTCGTCCCGCAAAACTGGGAGCGGTTCGACGACGGGGATCACGCCGTCTGGGACCTGCTGTTTGGGCGGCAGGTAGAACTGCTCGGAACCCGAGTGATTTCTTCGTTCCTCGACGGGGTCGACCTGCTTCGCCTGTCTCATCCCGGAGTTCCGGAGCTGACCGAACTGAACGCCATACTCCAGCCGCGCACCGGCTGGCGTACCGTCGCCGTTCCGGGTTTGGTCCCCGATGACATCTTTTTCGCAATGCTGCGCGACCGGGTCTTCCCGGTCGGCAATTTCATTCGCAGGCGCGATCAACTCGATTATCTCGAAGCGCCGGATTGCTTCCACGACATGTTCGGCCACATCCCGATGCTGGCGAACCATGACTTCGCCGAAATGGTCGAACATGTCGGCCGGCTCGGCTTGGCCGCAGTCGCCGCCGGCGAAGGCATCGCGCTGCCCGCTTGTATTGGCACAGCGTCGAGTTCGGCCTGGCGCGCGAGAATGGCGAGCTGAAGATTCTCGGCGCGGGATTGGCGTCGAGCTTCGGCGAAGCGCATTTCAGCCTGGAGAGCGAGGCTGTCGGACGACCGTCATTCTCGGCCGAACGCGCCGTTCGCAGCGCCTACCACCACGACTCCTTCCAGCCGCGCTACCTGGTGTCCCGCTCGCTGGAATCGACGATGGCCGAGGTGCTGGAGCTGACTCCGGAACGCTTGCTCGCGCTGTGAGCGTCAGTCGAGGAGGTCGCCGCTCCGATATGTGCGAGGCGCGGAGACCGCGAGCTTGGCGCCCGTCTGATCGACCAGGCGGTTCATCAGCAGCGGCGTTTCGAATTCGACTCCGAACCAGCCGCGCTCTGCCCAGGCCACTCGGCCATCGAGCCCTGTCTTGCCGCACTCCAACCGGACGGATTCGCCCGCTTCGGGTTGGACAGCGGATTCGACAAGCGCGCCGGTGCACGAGATGTCGCGGATGCGTGCATCGGCGGCGCCGGCGCCGGAATCGATCGTCGCCGACAAGAACACTCGGGAGCGCTTCGGCGCCCGCTTTGGTGCGGTTAGTGGCTGCATCGCTGCCCCCCTTGTTGGATCAGCACGACGGGCGTCGCACGGCGATGCTAAGAATTTGCTAACAAATCTGAACGGGTCGGCCGAGTGGAGCTTTCGGCCGGCTTCGCTATAGGCTGGAGCGATGCCCGCAGACGCGCCACCTCGCGAATATCGAAGCGGATCCGACCAGCGTACCCTGCGCGACGCTTTGGGATCGTTCGCGACGGGGGTGACGGTGGTCACCTGCCTCGATTCCGACGGGATCCCGTTCGGCCTTACTGTCAACAGCTTCACCTCGGTCTCGATGGACCCGCCGCTGTTGCTGGTGTGCATCGCCAAACAGGCGCGCTGCGCGCCGGCGCTGACCAGTGCCAGCCATTTCGCGGTGAACGTGCTGCAGACCGGCCAGCAGCCCGCCTCGATCCGCTTTTCTACCCGCGACGAGGACCGCTTCGGGGCCACTCCCTGGTCAACCGGCGAAACCGGCGCGCCGCTGCTGATGGAATCCCTGGGCGTTTTCGAATGCGAACGGCACGCGGTCTATGACGGCGGCGACCACGACATCCTCGTCGGCCATGTGCTCCGGGCCAGTTTCGATCCCAATCTGGACCCCTTGCTCTACTTCCGTGGACGCTACCGCCGACTCCACTTCGACTAGTCGACGATCAGCTCTTCCGGGTGGCTGGTCAGCTGCCGGACGATGACCGCGATCGGAATGCCGACGGCCAAGCCTGCCACCGCCGAGCCGAACGCATAGAGCAGCCATTCGACGGCCGGCCCCATCGAGCCGGCGGAGCGGCCGATCGCCACCGACCAGGAATGGAGCGCATGCGGCGCGGCTTCGAGGATGTGCAGCTCCTCGAGCCCGTGGAGCAGGATCCCGCCGCCGACCCACAGCATCGCCGCGGTGCCGATGGTCGACAGGCTGGTGAGCATCGGCGGTACGACGTGGACGAGGCCGTTGCCGAATGCCCGGGCGCCGGGGTTGCGGCGCTCGGCGAGGTGCAGCCCGATGTCGTCGAGCTTCACGATCAGCGCGACGACGCCATAAACGCCGGCGGTGATGGCGAACGCGACCGCGATCAGGGCCATGGCGGTCGTCGCCAGCGACAGCTCGCCGAGGCTGGCGAGGGCAATCGCCATGATCTCGGCCGACAGGATGAAGTCGGTCCGAATCGCGCCCTTGACCTGCAGCTTCTCGAGATCCGCGGGATCGGCCATGGCGTCGACCAATTGTTCCTCATGCTGGTGCTCGTGAAGCAGCTTCTCAAGGATTTTCTCGGTGGCCTCGAAGGCAAGATATGACCCGCCCAGCATCAGCAGGGGGGTAATCAGGACCGGCGCGAAGGCGGTCAGCACCAGCGCTCCGGGCAGCAGGAACAGCAGCTTGTTCTTGAGCGAGCCCCAGGCGATCTTGCCG
The DNA here is from genome assembly GCA_946886845.1 of uncultured Sphingomonas sp. Next base: position 6,986 of record CAMPJH010000044.1, read on the forward strand.
ATGATCGGAAGCTCGCGCTCCGGGGCGAGGCCGACGACGTAGCGCGGCGTGACGGCGGTGTCGTCGATGACCACGCCGGCCGCCTTGGTTCCCGCCTTGCCGGCGGCGAGGCCGACATCGTCGATCGACGCGGCGGCGAGCTTGGCGATGGTGGCGACGTCGTCGAGCAACGCGATCAGACCGGAGGGCATGCCGCGGCGCTTAGGCGAACTTGCGGATGAAGCGCAATTCGCGCACTGGCCTGCCGATGCTGGGCGTGGATTTCATCAAGGCCAACCGCGAAGCGGTCGAGGGCGCGATCGCGGCGAAGAATGTCGGGCTCGACCTGGACGCGATCTTCGCTCTCGACGCGGAGGTGCGATCGCTCAAGACCGAGATCGACCAGCTTCGCGCCGAGCGCAACGCGATCAGCGCACGGTTCAAGGATTCGGCGCCCGAGGAGAAGGCCGAGCTGGGCCGCAAGGCCAAGGAGGCGGGAGCGCGGGCTTCGGAGCTCGAAGCGACGCTCGGCGAGAAGCAGGAAGCGCTGCGAGCGCTGCTTCTGCTCGTGCCCAACATCCCGTGGGAGGGTGCGCCGATCGGGCCGGACGAGAGCGCCAACCTGGTCATTCGGCAGGAGGGGAGCCCGCCGCAATTCGGCTTCGAGCCGCTCGACCATGTCGCGCTGATCGAGAAGAACGACTGGGCGGACCTCAGCCGGATTGTCCAGGTGTCGGGATCGCGCACCTATTGCCTCAAGGGGCGGCTGGCGCTGCTCGAGACCAAGCTGATGGGCTGGGCGCTGGAGCGGATCGCAGGCGCCGGCTTCACGCCGATCACCGTCCCGGCAATCGCCCGCGAACAAGCGTTCCTTAACCAGGGCCAGTTCCCCGGCCATCGCGAGGAAACGTATGAAATTCCCGCCGACGAGCTGTGGCTTGCCGGCACCGCCGAAGTGGCGCTGACCTCGCTCCATTCGGGCGAGATCATCGAGGCCTCACAGCTGCCGATCCTCTACGCCGGCTATTCGCCCTGCTTCCGCCGCGAAGCGGGCAGCGCCGGCAAGGACGTTCGCGGGCTGCTTCGGGTCCACCAGTTCGTCAAGGTCGAGCAATATGTGATCTGCGAAGCCGACGACGAGGGTTCGGCCAAATGGCATGGGCGGCTGCTCGAGCTCGCCGAGGACATGCTTCGGGCGCTCGAAATCCCCTATCAGGTGATCGAGACATCGACCGGCGACATGGGGCTCGGCAAATATCGGATGAATGACATCGAGAGCTGGGTTCCGAGTCTGGGCAAATATCGCGAAACCCACAGCTGTTCGACGCTCCACGATTGGCAGGCGCGGCGGGCGAACCTTCGTTATCGAGCGGGCGACGGCAAGGTGCGGTTCGCGCACACCTTGAACAATACCGCGCTGGCCTCCCCGAGGATCCTGGTGCCGCTGCTCGAGAACCACCAGACCGAGGATGGGCGGGTGCGGCTGCCGAAGGCGCTGCAGGAGCTGATGGGCGGGGAGTTCCTCTGAGCGAGGACCGCGCTCCCGGCACGCTCGCGCGGCTGAGGGAGGTCGGCTCGCTGTTGTCGCGCTTCTGGCGAAGCTTCGGCCACATGGGACCGCGGGGCCCCGAAGACGGCGTACCGGCAATGGTGATCCCCGGCTTCATCGCCAGCGACCTCACGACGATGGAGCTGCGCCGAGCGCTCGCCGAAGCCGGTTTCAGGGTTCATCCTTGGCGGCAAGGCTGGAACATGGGCGCCAGGGCCGACACGCTGGAGAAGCTCAAGCGAGCCGTCGACCTGTGCGGCCATGACCAGCCGATGGTGCTGGTCGGCTGGAGCCTCGGCGGCCTCTATGCGCGCGAGATCGCCCGGGCGGAGCCGGAGGACGTGCGGGCGGTGGTGACTCTGGGGTCGCCGGTGTGGGGCGACCGGCGGCGCTACACCAACGTGTGGAAGCTGTACGAATGGATCGCGAAGCACCCGGTCGACGACCCTCCGATCCCGGACAGCATTGAGAAGCCGCCGGTGCCGACCTTGGCTTTGTGGTCACGCCGCGACGGCATTGTCGCGGGGCCGTCGGCGCGCGGCACCAAAGACACGTGCGATCGCGCGGTCGAGGTGGATTCGAGCCACATGGGCTTTGCTGTGTCGAAAAAGGGTACTCGGCAGGCGGTCGCCGAGATCGTCCGCTTCCTTAAGGAAATCGAGGCTCCCGAGTCGCGCCATTGACTCTCCGGCGCGAGTCGCCGGATAAGAACAAACGTAGAACAGAAGCGTTGTGAGTCGTGTGGCGAAAGGCTTGTCCATCGTCGCCGGCGGAGCTGTCTCCGACCGCTCCGGACCGGCCTATTTCAATCGTCTCCCCAAGGGGCTGGGCGAGCGCTGGAGCACGCCCGCGCCGCCCGGCCCCACCCTGTGCGAGCTGTTCGCCGCAAGCCCGCGCGATTCGGCCTGGGCCGGGTTCCTGCTGGCCCAGGTCGACCCGTCGAAGCCGGTGCTGTGGGTCCAGGAGCGGATGGCGATCCTCGAATCGGGGCGGATCCATCCGCCCGGGCTCGGCCCTGCCGAAATCCTTCACGTCGAGGCGCGCGACGCCCGCTCGGCGCTGTGGGCGATGGAGGAAGGCGTAAGATGCGCCGCCCTCTCCGCAGTGATCGGCGAGTTGTACGGCGACCCGGCGGCGCTCGACTTCACCGCGACTCGCCGGCTGGCGGTCGCCTCGGAGCGCGCCCAGGTGCCGTGCTGGCTGGTTCGGCTCGGCGGCCATGCGAATTTGAGCGGCGCGCGGATGCGCTGGCGGCTGGCGAGCGCGCCGTCGCTCGCCAATCCGCTCGATGCACGGGCGCCGGGGCCGCCGGCCTGGGATGCCGAGCTGTTCCGCTCCCGCGGAGCGCCGCCCGGCCGCTGGAGCATCGCCCATGATTCGGGTGCTTTCCATCTGGTTGCCGTCCCTGGCGATCGAGCGCTGGGCCAAGAGCAGCGACTTACCGCCTGACACACCCGTCCTCCTCACCATCGAAGGCACCCACGGCCCGATCATCCATGCGGTGACCGGGATCGCCGCCCAGCGCGGCGCCCGGCCTGGGGCGCGACTGACGGACGCAAAAGCGCTCGACCCGAGCCTGATCGCTGTCCCCGCCGATCCCGCCGGCGATGCAATGCTGCTTCGGCGGCTCGCGCGCTGGGCTGCCCGCTGGTCGCCTTTGGTCGAAGTCGATGGCGTCGACGGCCTGCGCCTCGACATCACCGGCGTCGCCCATCTGTTCGGCGGCGAAGAGGCCCTGGCCGAGGACGTGCGGGCGCGGTTCGCAGCGGCCGGGCTGACGGCTCGGGTCGCCATAGCGCCGACCGCGGCCGCCTCCTGGGCGCTGACGC
>CAMPJH010000045.1 GCA_946886845.1 uncultured Sphingomonas sp.
CGATGTCGGGCAGCGACTTGGGCGTCAGCTGCTTCGACAGATACATCGCCACCTGCCGCGGCCGCGCGACTTCGCGGGCGCGCCGGGCCGAGGTCATCTCGGCCTTGCGAATCCGGTAATGCTCAGCGACCTGGGTCTGGATTTCGTCGATCGAAATCCGTCGCTGGTTGGCGCGGAGGACGTTGGCCAGCACTTCCTCGACGAAGGCGACGTCGATGTCGCGGCCAGTCATCATCGCATAAGCGGCGATCCGGTTGAGCGCACCTTCGAGCTCGCGAACGCTCGACGTCACCCGGCGGGCGAGGAAGTCGACCACGGTGCGCGGCATCTCGACCGCCGGAAGCAGCGCCAGCTTGGCGATGATGATGTTGTAGCGAAGCTCGAAGTCGGCCGAGTTGATGTCGGCGACCAGCCCCCATGACAGCCGCGACAGGATTCGCGGGGCGATCCCGTCGAGGTCCTGCGGCGCCCGGTCCGAGGTGATCACCAGCCGCTTACCGGCACCGATGATCTCGTTCATCGTGTGGAAGAATTCTTCCTGGGTCGAATCCTTGCCGGCGATGAACTGGACGTCGTCGATCAGCAGCAGATCGGCGCCGCGCAGCCGGCTCTTGAAGCCGATCGTGTCGTTTTCCTTCAGCGCCCGGATGAACTCGACCATGAACTTCTCGGCCGACATCGAGACGATTCGCCGCGCCGGGAAGCGCTCTTCGAACGTGTGGCCGATGGCGTGCAGCAAGTGGGTCTTGCCGCGGCCCGTGCCGCCGTGGATGAACAAGGGATTGAAGCTGACCTGCTCGGCGGTGGCGAGCGTCCGGGCGGCGGTGGCGGCGACTTCGTTGGCCTTGCCGACGACGAAGCTCTCGAACCGGTAGCGCGGATCGAAATTGGGCGCCGAGGGATCGCGCTCGGTGATCGCCGCCGGGATTTCCTCGAGGACCAGAACCGGCGACGGACGCGGCGCACCGGAGTCGGCGACGATCCGGACTTCGCGGACCAGCGGCAGGGTCGTCTTCCACGCCAGCGCCAGCCGTTCGCCAAAATGGGAGGTGACCCAATCGGCCATGAACTGGCTGGGCATGACGATTTCGAGACTGCCGGTGTCGGGATCGAGGCCGCCGAGCGCGGCGGGCTTCAGCCAGCCGTCGAAGGTGCGGGCGCCAAGGTCGCGGCGAAGGCCGCTTCGGATCGAGTCCCATGCGGCTTCCAGCGGTGCAGCGAGCTTGCTTTCGTCAAGCTGGCACGAGTCCATCCGTCCGCCCTGCACTGGCTCGCGCCTCCCTGAGCTAGCCCCCTGGCTCCGAGACAAAAGAGACCTGTCGCCCGCGATCCGAGTCGCGTGCCTGACTGTCTCTTTCTCTCTTGCCCCTGGCGCGGAATTCGCGCCTCGGAACGATGGTTTTGAAAGCCTCGGCGACAGCTTTCAAGACCTCATTTTTCACGAAAGTGAAATAAACCGGCTTGACACGGAAAAATGACGGAAACGCGCCAAAGGCCCAGAAAACCGCCGTTTATTTAGGCAGTTAATTTTTTGGTAATCCGCGAATCGCGGAGATTCCTACGTTTTTTGGAATCCCCAAAGACAATGGGCCGCCGGTTACCCGACGGCCCGTTTGCAAGGCATTTTTACGAGCCCGTGTCAGCCGAGCGCGGCAACCCTCTTGGATAGCCGCGACAATTTCCGCGACGCCGTATTTTTGTGAAGCACGCCGCGCGAAACGCCGCGGGCGAGCTCCGGCTGTGCCATCTTGAGAGCCTCGGCGGCTTCTTTCTTCTTGCCCGCCTCGAGCGCCGATTCGACCTGCTTGATGAAGGTTCGGATTCGGCTGATTCGCGCGTGGTTGATCGTCGCCCGGTTGGCGTTGCGGCGGATTCGCTTCTTGGCTTGCGGCGTGTTCGCCATTCAAAAAGTCCTCGGTCGATGAAAAAGCGGCGCCGGAGGCATTGCCCCCGCGCCGATTGGCCGTCCCCCTACAAGGAGAGGCGATTCGGGTCAATGCTGGCATCGCGGACAATAGAACGTCGAACGGCCGCCCTGGACGATTCGCCGCACCGTGCCGCCGCACTCGCAGGGCCGCCCTTCGCGATCGTAGACTGCGAAGCGGCTCGAGAAATAGCCGAGCGTCCCGTCGGGGCTGACGAAATCCTTGAGGCTCGATCCGCCGGCGGCGATGGCTTCGCCGAGCACCCTGGGGATCGACTCGGCGAGCCGCTCGAGCCGCTTCAGCGACAGCGACCCGGCCCGCCGCGCCGGGTGGATCCGCGCCCGGTACAGTGCCTCGCAGGCGTAGATGTTGCCGAGGCCGGCGACAATCCGCTGGTCGAGCAGCAGCGCTTTGACCGGCGCGGTCCGGCCCTTGAAGCGGTCGCGGAACCACTTGGCGTCAAGGTCGAACGGCTCGGGCCCTAGCGCTGCGAACGGCGGCCAGGCGTCGAGCTCCGCGGTCGGCACCAGGTCGACCGAGCCGAACCGGCGCGGATCGTTGAGCGCCACGCGCCGCCCGTCGTCGGTCTCGAGCAGCAAATGATCGTGCTTCTCCAGCCGCTGATGGTCGATCCGCCAGCTGCCCGACATGCCGAGGTGGAAGATCATCGTGTCGGAGCGATCGGTGTGGATCAGGCCGTATTTGGCGCGGCGGCCGAGGCCGGTCACCCGGGCGCCCGTCAGCCTTTGGCCGAGATCCTTTGGGAACGCTCGGCGCAAATCCTCCCGCCGCGCCTCGACTCGGCTCAGTCGCCGACCGTCCAGAACGCGCTCGAGGCCGCGGACGGTGGTTTCGACTTCGGGGAGCTCCGGCACCGGGGCGATATGGCGAACATTGCCGCACCCAGCTAGAGGCGTCCGGCGATGACGGATCAGGTCAATTTCGGCGACGAGGTCGTCAGCCCGGACGAGAAGACGCGGCGCGTTGGGCGCGTCTTCAGCTCGGTGGCGCGCCGCTACGACGTGATGAACGACCTGATGTCGGCCGGCCTCCACCGCCGCTGGAAGGACCGCTTCGTCGACCGGGTCAAGCCACGGCCGGCCGAACGGATCCTCGACATGGCCGGCGGCACCGGCGACGTCGCCTTCCGGATGGTGCGGCGCGGCGCCCAGGTGACCGTCGCCGACATCAACCCGGACATGCTTGCGGTCGGAATGGAGCGCGCCGCAGACCGCGGGCTCGAAGGCCTGGCGTGGAAGCAGGAGAATGCGGAGAGCCTGAGCTTCGACGATTCCAGCTTCGACGCCTTCACCATCGCTTTCGGGATCCGCAACGTCACCGACATCCCGGCCGCGTTAAAGGAAGCGCACCGGGTGCTGAAGCGCGGCGGCCGCTTCTTCTGCCTCGAATTCTCGACCAGCGACTGGCCCGGCTTCGCCAACATCTACGAAGCCTACGCCAGCCGCCTGATCCCGCGCATCGGCAAGGCGGTCGCCGGCGACGAGGAAAGCTATCGCTATCTCGTCGAATCGATCCGCCGTTTCCCCAGGCCGGGGCAATTCCGCCAGATGATCGCCGATGCCGGATTTGGCCAAACGAAGGTCGAAACCATCTTCGGCGGGCTGGTTTGCATCCACAGCGGCTGGAAGCTTTGACTACCTCGGCAACCCATCTGTGGCGGCTGATGCGGTGGGGGCGGACGCTCGCCCGCCACGGCGCGCTCCGCGGCATCGAGAACGACTCGCTGACTCCGCCCGAGGTGCGGCGCGTGGCGCGGATCGCCCGCTTCGGAGCGCGCCAGCCGGACACGCCCGACTATGCGGCGGCGCTGCAGGCGATCGGCCCCGCCGCGATCAAGCTCGGGCAAGCTTTGTCGACCCGTCCCGACCTCATCGGGATGGAAGCGGCGGACAATCTGTCGCGGCTTCAGGACGACCTGCCGCCGGCGCCCTTCCCCGCCATCAAGCTGGCGATCGAGCAGGCGTTCGGGACACCGCTCGAAACCTTGTTCGATTCGTTCGACCCGGTCCCGGTCGGCGCGGCGTCGATCGCCCAGGTCCACCGGGCAGTCACGACGGAGGGTCGCGATGTCGCCGTCAAGGTGCTTCGGCCTGGGATCGAGGCGGAGTTCGCGCGGGCGATCGACACCTATGAATGGGCGGCCGCGCAGGTCGAGACGCTAGGCCCGGAGCCCGCCCGGCTTCGGCCGCGCCTGGTCGTCGCGCATTTCAAGCAATGGACCGCGCGCGAGCTCGACCTGCAGCGCGAAGCCGCCTCGGCCTCCGAGCTCAAGGAGAATATGGTCGCCGAGCCGGGCTTCTATGTCCCGAAGATCGACTGGCGGCGAACCGCCCGGCGCGTCCTGACCCTCGAATGGCTCGACGGCACCAAGCTCAACGACCGCGAGGCGCTGGTCGCCGAAGGGCAGGACTGCAAGGCGCTGGCCGCGACCCTGGTCCGCGCCTTCCTCCGCCAGGCGATCGTCGACGGTTTCTTCCACGCCGACCTCCACCACGGCAATCTGTTCGCGCTTCGCGACGGGCGCATCGGGGCGATCGATTTCGGGATCATGGGCCGGATCGACCGTAAGGCCCGCGTCTGGCTGGCCGAAATCCTCTATGGCCTGATCACCGGCAATTACCGGCGGGTCGCCGAAATCCATTTCGAGGCGCAATATGTGCCGGCGCACCACAGCGTCCAGGAGTTCGCAACCGCGCTTCGCGCCGCCGGCGAGCCGATCCGGGGCCTGCCGGTCAAGGACATCTCGGTCGGCCGGATGCTGGAGAGCCTGTTCGCGATCACCCGCGATTTCGACATGCCGACCCAGCCGCACCTGCTGCTGCTGCAGAAGACGATGGTGATGAATGAGGGCGTCGCCACCCGGCTCGATCCCGACATCAACATGTGGGAGACGGCCGAGCCGTTCCTGTCCGAATGGATGCGGTCCGAGCTTGGGCCGGAAGCTTATTATGCCGACCGGATCGTCGAGGTGGTTCGCGCGGTGAAGAAGATCCCCGACCTCATCAACCGGATCGATCAATATTATCCGCCGGCGGGCGGCGCCCCGCCGCCGCCGCCGCTTCCGACCGTGACCGTGATCGAGAGCCGCCGCTGGTGGGGCTATGTATTTGCCGGGGCCGTTGGGGCGGCGGTGGCCGCGCTGGCGCTGTTTCTGCTAGGGCTGGCGACATGAAACGGGTGCTTCTGATCGTCGGCGGCGGCATTGCCGCCTACAAGGCGCTGGAGTTGGTTCGGCTGCTGAAGAAGGCCGGTCACCAGGTGACCCCGGTGCTGACTAAGGGCGGCGAGCATTTCGTCACCGCGATGAGCCTCGGGACGCTCGCCGAAAGCCCGGTCTACAGCAGTTTGTGGGAGCTTAAGGACGAAGTCGAGATCGGCCACATCCAGCTGTCGCGCGCCGCCGATTTCCTGCTGGTCTGCCCGGCCACCGCCGACCTGCTGGCGAAGATGGCGGCGGGGATTGCCGACGACCTCGCGACGACGCTGCTGCTGGCGACCGACAAGCCGGTCGTCGTCGCACCGGCGATGAACGTGCGCATGTGGCAGCATCCGGCGACGCAACGGAACGTCGCCCAGCTCAAGGTGGACGGCGTGCAGGTGATCGACCCCGCCGAGGGCGACATGGCCTGCGGCGAGTTCGGTCCCGGCCGCCTCCCCGAGCCGGAAGCTATCATGGAAAGCCTCGGCGACCTGTTGAAGTGAATCTCGAAGACAAGCACATCCTCGTCACCGCCGGGCCGACCCATGAGCCGATCGACCCGGTGCGGGTGATCGCCAACCGGTCGTCGGGACGGCAGGGCTTCGCGATCGCCGAAGCCGCCGCCGAAGCTGGGGCACGGGTGACGCTGGTGGCTGGACCGGTGGCGCTGCCGACGCCCGCCGGAGTCGACCGGATCGACGTCGAAACGGCGCAGCAGATGGCCGACGCGGTGATGGCGGCGCTTCCCGCCGACGCCGCGATCCTCGTCGCCGCGGTCGCCGACTGGCGGGTCGAGCCGTCGCCGACCAAGCTCAAGAAATCCGCCGGTCCGCCCAAGCTCAAGTTCCTGCCCAACCCCGACATCCTCGCCGAGCTTGCCGACAGCCCGCAGCGGCCCGGGCTGCTGGTCGGCTTTGCCGCCGAGACCGACCGGGTGATCGAGAATGCCATCGCCAAACAGGTGACCAAGGGCGCCGACTGGATCGTCGCCAACGACGTCTCCGGTGACGTCATGGGCAGCCATCGCAATCGCGTTCATCTGGTCACCGCCGATGGCGTTGAAGACTGGCCGGAAGCGGGCAAGGACGAAATCGCTCGCCACCTCATCGCCAGCATTGCAGAGGAACTCGGATGATCGAGATCAAGCTGTTCCGGCTTCCCCACGGCGAAGGCCTGCCGGTTCCCGGTTATGCAAGCGAGGACGCGGTTGGTTTGGATGTCAGCGCGGCCGAAGAGCTGATCCTGCAGCCGGGCGAGCGCCACGCCGTCGCCACCGGCTTCGCGATCGAAATCCCGCGCGGCTATGAGGTCCAGGTGCGGCCACGATCGGGCCTCGCCATCAAAAGCGGGATCACCTGCCTCAACACGCCGGGCACAATCGACAGCGACTATCGCGGCGAGGTCAAGGTGATCCTGATCAACCTCGGCCAGGAGCCGTTCGGCGTGCGCCGCGGCGAGCGCATCGCGCAGCTGGTCCCGGCGCCCGTGCTTCGCGCCGATTTCGTCGAAGTCGGCGAGCTTGGCGACACGCAACGGGGCTCGGGCGGCTTCGGCTCCACCGGCCGGTGACCGAGCTCAGCAGCGACGAGCTCGACCGCTACGCCCGGCATATCGTCCTGCCGCAGGTCGGCGGAGTCGGGCAGCGGCGGCTGAAGGCGTCGAAGGTCGCAATGATCGGCGCCGGTGGGATCGGCAGCGCCGCGATCCCGGCGCTTGCCGGCGCCGGTGTCGGACGGCTGACGATCGTCGACAACGGCGAGGTCGAGCGTTCGAACCTCCAGCGCCAGACGATCTTCCGCGACCACCAACTCGGCGACCTGAAAGCCTTGCTCGCCGCCGATTTTGCACGCGCTCTCAATCCGCGGGTCAATGCCGTTCCGGTGCAGCACCGGCTCGACGGCGACAATGTTGAAGAGCTGATCGGCGGCCACGACCTGATCCTGGACGGGAGCGACAATTTCGCGACCCGGCTGGCGCTCAGCGATGCCGCGACCCGGCTGCACATCCCGCTGGTGTCGGCGGCGGCCGTCCAGTTCCAGGGCCAAGTCGGCCTGTTCCGCGGCTGGGAAGCGGACATGCCCTGCTACCGCTGCTTCGTCGGCGATGCCTTCGACTCGGACGACTGCGACACCTGCGCCGAGCAGGGCGTGCTCGGAGCGCTCGCGGCAACCGTCGGAAGCTTCGCAGCGCTGATGGCGATCCGGGCGCTCGCAAGGATCGGCGAGGACGTCGCCGGCCATCTGTTCCTGTTCGACGGGCTCACGCTCGACTGGCGAAAAATCCGCCTGCCGAAAGACCGCGGCTGCAAAGCCTGCGGCTAGGACTTCTTCCGCCGGCCCTTCTTTTTGGTCGGACCCTTTGCCGCTTTCGCATCGATCCACTCGATCGCCTGATCGAGCGTAACCGACGTCGGTTCGGCGCCTTTCGGCAGGGTCGCGTGGGTCGTGCCGTCGCTGACATACGGCCCATAGCGGCCCGCCATCACCTTGATTTCCTTGCCGCTCTCGGGATGAGGCCCGAGTACGGCGATCGGCTCGCGCGCCGCGCCGCCCTTGCGGCCGCCCGCGGCCGAAGCCGCCTCGGCAAGCTTGACGACCGCGGCGTTCATTCCGGTGTCGAATACTTCGGCGGTCGATCCGAGCTTCGCATATTTGCCGTCGTGGGCGAGGTACGGGCCGTAGCGGCCAATCGAGGCGGTGATCGGCTTGCCGGTCTCCGGATGCGGACCGATTTCGCGGGGCAGCGACAACAATTTCTCAGCCACCTCGGTGGTGACGTCTTCCAGCGGAACGTCCTTCGGAACGGACGCCCGCTTGCCGTCGCGCTCCAAATATGGCCCGAAGCGCCCTGTCTTGAGCGCGATGCCATTGCCCAGCTCGGTCGGGCCTTCGCCCGCCTCGCCGCCGGCCTGGCCGAACTTCTGCGTATATTTGCATTCTGGATAGTTGGAGCAGGCGATGAACGCGCCGAACCTGCCGCCGCGAAGCGATAGCCGCCCGTTGCCGCATTGCGGGCACAACCGCGGGTCCGATCCGTCGTCGCGCGGCGGGTAAAGCCACGGCGCAAGGAACTCGTCGATCTGGGCGGTGATCTCCGACGGCTTCTGGTCCATTACTTCGCCGGCCTTGGGCCGGAAATCGCGCCAGAAGGCGTCGAGCAGCTTTTGCCAGTCGAGCCGGCCGCCGGAAACGTCGTCCAGCTCCTCCTCGAGCTCGGCGGTATAATCGTAACTGACGTATTTCTCGAAGAAACGCTCGAGGAACGCAGTCACCAGCCGCCCGCTTTCCTCGGGCAGGAAGCGGCCCTTTTCGATCCGGACATATTCGCGGTCCTTGAGCGTCTGGAGAATCGACGCGTAGGTCGATGGCCGGCCGATACCGAGCTCCTCGAGCCGCTTGACCAGGCTCGCTTCGGAATAGCGCGGCGGCGGCTGGGTGAAATGCTGGGTCGCCTCGACCCCGGTTTTGGCGGGCGCGTCGCCCTGGCGAAGCAGCGGCATCCGCGCGCCCTCTTCATCCTCCGCCTTCTCGTCGCGGCCTTCCTCATAAAGCGCCAGATAGCCGGGAAAGAGTACCACCTGTCCCGAGGCGCGCAAGGTTGCGCGGCCGGCGCCGTCGATCAGCTCGACCGTGGTCCGCTCGAGCCGCGCCGAGGCCATCTGGCTGGCCAGCGCCCGGTTGTAGACCAGCTCGTACAGGCGGGCGTGGTCGCCCGATGCCGCTTGCGTCCGCGAGAAGTCCGTCGGACGGATCGCTTCGTGCGCTTCCTGCGCGTTCTTGACCTTGCTCGTGTAGCGCCGCGGCCGGTCCGGCACGAAACCGGCATTGTAGCGGTCGGCGATCGCCCGGCGGGCATCGCTGATCGCCTCTTCGGCCATGTCGACGCCGTCGGTGCGCATATAGGTGATGAGCCCGTCCTCGTAGAGGCTTTGCGCGACCCGCATCGTGTGACTGGCGGCAAAGCCGAGCTTGCGCGCCGCTTCCTGCTGCAGTGTCGAGGTGGTGAACGGCGCCGGAGGATTCCTGGAGAACGGCTTGGTCTCCACCGACGAGACGGTGAAATGCCCGGCCTCGACGACGCGCTTCGCCTCTTGGGCCTCGGCGGCGGTGCCGATCGTCAGCCGTTCGATCTTGTTGCCGTCGAGCTGGACCAGCCGGGCGGTAAAGCCCTGCCCGTCCCCCTCGAAGCTCGCCGAGACCGCCCAATATTCCTGGGTCCTGAACAGCTCGATCTCGCGCTCGCGGTCGACGATCAGCCGCAGCGCGACCGACTGCACCCGCCCCGCAGATTTCGCTCCCGGCAGCTTGCGCCACAGGATCGGCGACAAGGTGAAGCCGACGAGATAGTCGAGCGCGCGGCGCGCCTTGTAGGCGTCGATCAGGTCGGCATCGAGCTCGCGCGGCCGCGCCATCGCCTCGGTCACCGCCGATTTTGTGATGGCGTTGAACGCGACCCGCTGGACGATCGGCGGTAGCGCCTTCTTCTTCTTCAGCACCTCGGCCAGGTGCCAGCTGATCGCCTCGCCCTCGCGGTCCGGGTCGGTGGCGAGGATCAGCGTGTCGGCATTCTTGGCTTCGTCGGTGATGGCTTTCAGCTGCCGGCTCTTGTCGGGCGAAACCTGCCACTCCATCGCGAAGTCACGGTCGGGATCGACCGAGCCGTCCTTGGCCGGCAGGTCGCGGACATGGCCATAGGACGCCAGCACGCGATGCCCCGGCCCCAGATATTTTTCGATGGTTTTCGCCTTGGCGGGCGATTCGACGACGACGAGCTTCAAACTTTTTCCGTTCCTATACGTACGTACGCGCGATGGTGACGTGTCCCGATTCCGCGCGTCAAGCGCTCTGAAGGGCTGATAGGCATGCCGGCCAATGACGAATGCCTTGCCAACGCCGAGCGGAAGGCGCGCGCCGCCTATTCGGAGCCGCACCGGCACTATCACGACCAGCGCCACCTCGATGAATGCCTGGCCGACCTCAATCAGGTGCACGGCCTCGACGAGCGCGACCGGCGACTGCTCAAATGGGCGGTCCTGTGGCACGACGCCGTCTACGACGCCGGGCAGCGCGACAACGAGCGGCGAAGCGCTCAGATGGCGCTGTCCGACCTCGCCGGCTGCGGAGTACCGGATGAGGATTCGATCGAGGT
>CAMPJH010000046.1 GCA_946886845.1 uncultured Sphingomonas sp.
GATTTATACCGCACGCAAGCTTGGGCTTCGGTTAATAGCCCCGCTCGCTGTCCCACTTTGCATACAGATATGGATCGCTGGCCGACTGGCGACAAGGTCGCGAACGCCGATATTCTGTTGATAAATCCTGCGAATGCTCAATAGGATAGCCTGCCGAAGCTGGGGGAATGATGCGCCATTTAGTCGTTATGCTCGGGGGTGCGGCCCTTGCCGCCGCCCCGGCCTTCGCTGCCGATGAGCTGAAATTCGGGCCAGTCCCGCTTTGGGTCGTCGAACAGTCGATCCCGAGCGAAGCCACGCAGGCCACCGAGGCGCCGGTCGCGCAGCTCCTCAACGACACCCAGGTTCGCCTGGAGCCCGGCAAGATCACCAGCTTCACCGAGCTTGCGATCAAGGTGCAAAGCCCAGAGGGGCTCGCCGCCGGGAACATCACCTTCATGTGGCAGCCCGCGACCGATACTGTGACCGTGAACAAGGTTCACATCCTTCGCGACGGCAAGCTCATCGACGTCCTCAAGGCGGGCCAGACGTTCACGATCGCCCGTCGCGAGACGAACATGGAAGCGGCCATGCTCGACGGGACGCTGACGGCGAACATCCAGCCGGAAGGACTGCAGGTTGGTGACGTCATCAAGCTCGCAATGACGACCCAGCGGGTCGATCCGGTCATGAAGGACCACGTCGAGGGCACTTATGCGGTCTGGAACGCCATACCGCTCGAGAAGGCCCATGCCCGGGTCAGCTGGCCGGTCGGTCTGAATCTGGTCGCTCGCCAGACGGACGAACTGCCGCAGCCGCAGCGCTCGACCCGCGATGGCTGGAACAGCCTCGAGCTCAGCGCACAGAAGGTCGAACCTTTGCTGCTGCCAAGGGGAGCGCCGTTTCGCTTTCAGATCGGGCGCGCCGGCGAGGTCACCGACTTCAAATCCTGGTCGGATGTCGCCGAACTGATGGCGCCTCTTTATAAGCAGGCCGCCGTCCTCCCCAAGTCAGGGCCGCTTCGCGACGAAGTCGAGAAGATCCGGCAGTCGGCGAAGACCGACAAGGAGCGGGCGCAAATGGCACTCCAGCTCGTCGAAGAGAGAATCCGCTACGTGGCGCTCTCGATGGGCCTGGGCGGTTATGTCCCGGCCACCGCGGAGACGACCTGGTCGCGCCGGTTCGGCGACTGCAAGGCGAAGACAGTACTATTGCTCGCCCTGCTGCACGAGTTGGGAATCGAGGCCGACGCGGTTCTTGTCCACTCCAGCATCGGCGATGCCCTGCCGGAGCGGCTGCCGATGGTCAGCTATTTCGATCACGTCATTGTCCGGGCGAAGGTCGGCGGGAAGACCTACTGGCTCGACGGCACTCGCACCGGCGACGGTGACCTCGACCGAATTCCAGTGAGGAATTTTGAGTGGGGCCTGCCGCTGATCGCCAACGCAAGGCTTGTCGCCATCGTCCCGCAACAGCTTGCAGCCCCCGATACCGAAACTCGAATGGAAATCGATGCGAAGGCCGGGGTTTTCGCCACCGTTCCTTTCAAGGTCGAGCGAAGGTTCGTCGGCGACACCGCGCGCGGACTGAACATGCTTTATTCGGGGGTTTCGCCGGCACAGCGCGATCAGGCTATGCGCGAATATTGGAAAGGCCGGTACGATTATGTCGAGATAAAGTCGGTGACCTTCGCGTTCGATAAGGCTCGCGTCGAATTTCGGATGGCCATGGCCGGCAACGCAATTCTCGATTGGGACGACAATTATTGGCTCTACGTGCCGGGATCGACAGTCGCTTTCGAACCTAATTTCGACCGGGCCGACGGCCGATTTCATGACGCGCCTTTCGATCTCGCATATCCAAACTGGGAGAAGACGCACGTCACAGTTCGGCTACCGGACGGTTTCGCCTCGGAGCAGAACAAGGTCCCGCAGCCGATCAAAGAGACTCTCGCGGGCGTCGAATATGCGCGCGACGTGCTTTTGGACGGTTCCGCGCTCTCGGTGAAAGTCAACGAGCGGACCGTCACTCCCGAGGTTGCGTACAAGGATGCAGTCGCGTCAAAGACTCGGCTAAAGGCGCTTTACGACGAAGACGTCCATTTACGGGTCCCGGCCGGCTACCGAATGAGCGAGGCCGACTTCGCCGGCTTGGCGTTGCGTAAGCCGGCGAGCGCGACTGAATTCATCTGGCGTGGAAATATCTATCTCGACGCCGCGAAGTTCGATGAAGCCATTGCGGATTTCACGCAGGCGCATCGGCTCGATTCAACCAACAAGTGGGCATTGGCCAATCGCGGCATGGCCCACGCCTGGAAACGAAATTTCACTGAAGCCGAGCGCGACTTGGCAGCCGGTGAGACCATTGATCCCGGCAATGCCGTAGTTCTTCGGGCTCGGGGTCTCCTGGCCGAGTTCAAAGGCGACTATGGAGCGGCGGTCGACTTATTCACCAAGTCGCTCACTCGCGATCCGGGCAACAGCTTTGCGCGCTCGCATCGTGCTTTCGCACTCACAAATCAGCGGAAGTTCGACGAGGCCCTTGCCGATCTGAATGTCGTCCTCGAGCAGCAGCCTCGAAATGCGTTCGCGCTTGCCCAGCGGGCAACCGCTTATCGCGCGCTGGGCGATAACGACAAGGCGCTCGCTGATGCCGGCGCCGCGCTATCGGTGGGCAACACGTCGCCTGAAGTGCGGCTGCTCCGCGCCAATCTCTATCGCGACCTTGGCAAGCACGACCTGGTTGTCAAAGAAGCCGAGCTCCTGATCCAGGAGAATCCGACTTCCGAATATGCGCTCGTTGCCGCGGGCAAGATCTTCTCGGCCGAGGGACGTCGCGATGCGGCACTCGAGGCCCATGACCGCGCCCTCAAGATCAAGCCCCAAGCCTATATTTACGTCAACCGGGCGCAGGTTCGCTCGCCTGCCGATCGTGCTGGCCGCTTGGCCGACCTTGACGAAGCTCTCAAGCTGGAGCCCGACCACTCGGAAGCCCTCGCCTACAAGGCTTCGCTGCTGTTGCGGCAAGGCGAGCATGAGCAGGCGATCCGAATATTCGATCGCGCGCTTCAAGGGACCCCAATTGACCAGTTGGACCTTCGCCGCGGTCGATCGGTCGCTCTCTACAAGATCGGAAAGACCGAGGAGGCGGAACAAGAATTCCGGCAAATCAGGGCAGAATCCAAGGAGGCGGTCGATTTTAACAACCTGTGCTGGGACAAGGCGACAGCCGGCATCTTCCTGGAATCCGCACTCGATGACTGCCGCGAAGCCTTGAAGCTCCGCCCGGACGCGGCGTCATATCTCGACAGCCTTGGAATGGTGCTGCTCCGTCTCGGTAGGCTGGACGAAGCCGTGGAGACTTATGGGCGGGCGATTGCCAAGGGTCGCCCGGCGGCCTCGTTCATGGGGCGGGCGATTGCCTATGCCCGCAAAGGCGATCTTACGCAGGCGCAGGCGGACCGCGCCGAAGCGCTCAAGCTCTATCCGGACATCGAACGGCAGTTCGCCGACTACGGCCTGGAGGTTCCTGCGGTTACGGCAAACCAGGGGAAGTAGGCGCGCGATCGGCCGCTAGCCGGCTGGCCCGGCTTACGTCGGCTTCACTTCGCCCATGTGGGTGCCGGCATCCTCGCCCTGCTCGGGGCGGGTTTCGAACACTTCGTCGATGATTCCGAAGGCCTTGGCCTCGTCGGCCTCGAGGAAGGTGTCGCGGTCCATCGCCTTTTCGATCTCTTCGATCGTCTTGTTGGTGTATTTCGCATAGAGGGCGTTGAGGCGGCTGCGCATGCGCAGTATCTCGCGGGCCTGGATTTCGATGTCGGCCGCCATGCCCTGGGCGCCGCCCGACGGCTGGTGGACCATGATCCGGCTGTTCGACAGCGCCACCCGCATCCCAGGCTCGCCGGCGGCCAGCAGGAAGCTGCCCATCGACGCCGCCTGGCCGATGCAGACAGTGCCGATCTTGGGCCGGATGTATTGCATGGTGTCGTGGATCGCGAGGCCGGCCGTCACCACGCCGCCCGGCGAGTTGATGTACATGAAGATGTCCTTCTTCGGGTTCTCGGACTCGAGGAAGAGCAGCTGGGCGGTGATGAGCGAGGCCATATGGTCCTCGATCGGCCCGGTGATGAACACGATCCGCTCGCGAAGGAGACGGGAATAGATGTCGAAGCTGCGCTCGCCCCGGTTCGATTGCTCGATAACGATCGGAACGAGCTGCGAGACGATGTCCTGGTGATCCATGGTGAGTGACGGTCCTTGGGTTGAATGGGTGCGGCCTACATCGGGCGGAACCGGGGAAGGTTCAAGTTCGCCGAATGCAACCGGGCCCCGGCGATGCCGGGGCCCGGCAATTTTCCGTGATGTCTGGCGAAGCTTAGGGCAGCTTCACCGAGACCCGCGCGTAATAATAGCGGCCCGGCACGTCGTAGGTGGTCGGGTCGAAATTGTTGAGGCCGCAGCTGATGCAGCCCGGCGGGTCCTTGTCGAACAAATTGTTGACGCCGATCGCGAAGCCCAGACCGTCCGACAGCCACGACGGCGTGAAGCGCAGCTGACCGTCGACATATAGCCGGCTGTTCAGCTTGTTGCCGTTCTGCGATTCGATGACGCTCTTGATGTAGCGGCCGGTCAGGGTCGCTCCGAACATCCGCCCGGTCCAGTCGACGATTCCGATCGCCTTGTGCTTCGGGAACGCCTGGTCGGGGCTACCCTGCTCGGTGCCTTCGCGGCTGATCGTCTCCGTTCCCTCCGCGGTCGGGACGATGACGTCGAAGTTGAACAGGAAGCTGTTGTTCAAGGTGAAACCGAGCGTTCCCCACGATGCCGGCCGGGTGCGGTAGGCGAAGTTGAGGTCGAGCCCGTCGGTCTCGATCCCGGCGATGTTCTGGAGCAAGCCGCGGATCTGCGTGATCTGGCCGCTCGAAACGCGGCTGATGTTGGCGCAGGCCGCCGCGTCGTTCTGGACGACGCACCGCTCGAGCGTGGTGTTGGCGTCGATCGCCTGGATCGCGCCGTCGACCTTGATGTTGTAATAATCGGCCTCGACCGAGAAGCCGGGCACGAAGGCGGGGCTGTACACCGCCCCCAGGTTCCAGCCCTTCGAGGTTTCCGGGGTCAGCGCGTCGTTGCCGCCGGTCAGGACCGAAATCTGCGGGTTGAGCTGCTGGTACCCGGCCGGAACCCCCTGCGCCTGGCAGTTGGCGAGCACTTGCCCGGTCGGGTTCTGGTCGGCCGAGCAGGGGTCCGCCAGCTCCTGGTCGAAGCGGGTCGGGGTTCCGAACAGCTCACCGATCGTCGGCGCCCTGAACCCTTCCGAATAGGAGCCCCGGAAGCGCAGGTCGCGGACCGGTTTCCAGTTCACGCCGCCCTTGAAGTTGGTCGTCGAGCCCGACCTCGAATAGTCGGAGTAGCGGACCGCGCCATTGAGCTCGAGCAGCTCGACGGCCGGGAGGTTCGCCAGGATCGGCGCGTTGAGCTCGGCATAGATTTCGTTGACGTGATAGCTGCCCTTGGTCGGCAGCGCCGGGATGTCCGAGCCGAGGCCGGCGGCGACGATCGGGTCGGGATCGAAGCGGCCGCTGTAATTGCGGTGCTCGGCGCCGATCGCGAGGCCGAGCGTGCCGCCGGGAAGCTCCATCAGGCCGCCGGTCGCGTTGGCGGTCACGCCCCACAGCTTCTGCTCGCTGCTGTCGTCCTGGACGAAGCCGACGAAGTTGAGCATTTCCTGGGTGATCGAGCCTTCGCCGCCGAAGATGTTGAACGGCACGCAGGCGCCGGTGCAATTGGCGACCGGGCCGAGGGCGAGCGCCAAATTGGCGGCATTGATGTTGCCGAGCATCGTCTGCTCGGCCTTGTTCCGACCGTAGAGCGCGTTGACGTCCCAGTACCAGTCGTGCCCGGCCATCATGAAGCGCCCGTCGAGGGTCGCCGTCCCGTAAACCGTGTCGACCTTCTGGTTGTACCGGCGCGGTCCGCCTTCGACGACCCGTCGGCCGATGAAGTCGAAAGTCGCTTCATTGACCAGCGGCGTCGTCGGGTCGTCGCCGCGCAACGTCCCGAACGGGTTGAACGGATTGGTGGCGTCGATCGTGATGGTGTCGAGCAAATTGCCGTTGCCCGCGGCCGGGCCGACGAACAGCGGCAGCGGCGCTGCCTGGTTTTTCGATTTGCGCCGGTTCCACAGCACCTTGGCGCTGAAGTTGACGTCCGGCGTCACCTCCTGGGTGACGTGGGCGAAGGCGCCAATCCGCTCGAGCGGGGTCATGATGAAGTTGTACGGCGCGAAGTTGAACGCGTCGGCGGCGCCGAGATAGGGCCGGTAGTCGGCGAGCGTCGGCGCCCGGCCGATGACCGGCGCGATCAGCGTCAGGTCCTGGCCGAGAACGATGAAGCGGCCGAGCGGCGTCCCCGAGCTGCAGCCGCCGGCGAGGCAGCTGGTCGCAAAGGGCGCGGGGAACAGCGAAATGTCGCGGTCGGCCGAGCTGATCGGGTCCTGCTTCACATAATTGGCGCCGACGACGATTCGGGTCGGGCCGCTGTCGGAATTGCCCCAGCTGACCTGGTAATTCTGCGTCCAGCCGTCGTCGTGGTCGAGGTAGCCGCCGCCCTGGGCGCTGGCGACGAGGCCCTTCTGGCCTTTCTTGGTGATGATGTTGACGACCCCGGCGATCGCGTCGGAGCCATAGATGGCCGAGGCGCCGTCCTGGAGCACCTCGACCCGCTCGATCATGCTCTCGGGGATGGAATTGAGGTCGACCGAGCCGGGGACTCCGCTGGCCGAGGCGGCGTTGACGTAACGAAGGCCGTCGACCAGCACCAGGGTCCGCTTCGAACCGAGATAGCGAAGGTCGATCTCCGCCGCTCCGGCGCCGACTCCGCCGCCGTCGGGCGGATTGCCGAAGTTGCCGCTGTTGTTGAACTTGCTGTTGAGCCCCCCGCCCGCGCTCGGCAGGCGCTGGAGGACGTCGGTGATCGAATTGAGGCCGGTCTTGGCAATGTCTTCCTGGTCGACGAAGACGATCGGCGCTTCCTGGGAGAGCGGATCGCGGCGGATTCGCGAGCCGGTGATGACGATGTCGCCTTCCTCGCTCGGCTGGGCATTCGTCGAAGCGGGATTCTGCGCCGCGTCGGGCGGCGGAAGCGTGTCCTGGGCCTGCGCGCCCGAAGCACCTGCGACGAGTGCGGCAAGCGCCGCGCCGGCACGAAGAGCAATGTGAATCCGCTTCATTTCCGTCCCCTGTTGTTCAGCAATCAAAGCCGATGTCGATCAGGGAACGAAGCTAAGCTAGGGCAGGATTGGCAGGAAGCGGAACTGTCCGGCCGCGGGCACAATTCCGGCAATGTGATACAAAATTGTTACAGCCGCTTCAGCTCCGGCGGGGCTTCGAGCGAGAGATAGGCTAGCCGCCGAGTCTCGCGGCGGCCGCGGGTGACCGTGTCGAGGATCAGCCCGGCGAAAAAGCACAGCACCGCGACGATCGACATCCCGGTGACCAGGATCGCGGTCGGAACGCGCGGCACCAGCCCGGTTTCGAGATAGGTGGTCACCAGCGGGATCGACAGGATCAGCGCGGCGAGCAGCAGCAGCGCGCCGATCCCGCCGTAAAACAGGGTCGGCCGCTCGACCCGGTAGAGGGTGGCGATCGTCTTCAGGATCCGCCAGCCGTCGCCATAGGTCGAAAGCTTCGATTCCGAGCCCTCGGGCCGGGCCAGATAGCGGGTCTCGACCTCGCCGACCGGCATCCGGAGCTCGAGCGCGTGGACGCTCATCTCGGTCTCGATCTCGAAGCCGGACGAAAGCACCGGGAAACTCTTGACAAACCGTCTCGAAAAAACCCGGTAACCAGAGAAAATATCGTTGAAACTTCGTCCGAACAGGCCAGCAAGCAGGCCGGTGAACAGGCGATTTCCGAGGACATGCCCGCCGCGATAGGCGGCGGCCGCCGCGTGGCGGCGGGTGCCGACCACCATGTCGAGCTGGTCGGCGAGCAGCAGCGATGCCATTTCCGGCGCCGAAGCGGGATCGTAGGTCAGGTCCCCGTCCGCCATCACATAGACGTCGGCTTCGACGTCGGCGAACATCCGCCGGACGACATGGCCCTTGCCCTGCTGGCGCTCGGAGCGGACGATCGCCCCCGACTTCGCGGCGATTTCCCGCGTCCGGTCGCCGCTATTGTTGTCGTAGACGTAGATGGCCGCGTCCGGCAGCGCCTCGCGGAAGCCGGCGACGGTCGCCGCGATCGTCGCTT
Source organism: uncultured Sphingomonas sp. (assembly GCA_946886845.1). The sequence goes on from CAMPJH010000046.1 coordinate 8,231, forward strand.
CCTCGTTGTAGCACGGCAGCAGGACTGCGATCCGTGGTTGCTTGTGCGCGGCCATTCGTCCCCCTCAACCGCGAGCCGGAAGTCCTACCTGGCGGACTTCTTGGCCGGTGCTTTCTTCGCCGCCGGCTTGGCAGCCGCCTTCGCCTCCGCCTTCTTCGCCGCCGGCTTTTTCTCCGGAGGCTTCGCGCCCGGCGCGTCCTTCAGCGGCTTGGCAGGCTTCGGCTTGGCGGACGCCTTCTCGACCGGGCCCTTCGCCGGAGCTTCCGGCTTCAGTCCCTCGGCTTTGCTCGGGACAGCTTTGTCGGTCTTGGCAGCTTTCGCTTTAGGCTCGGCGGCGGCTTTCTTGCCCTTCGCCGCCTTCTTCGGCTGCTCGCCGATGTCGTGCCCGCAGCCGGGACCGTGGACGTGGCCCTCCTCGCTCTCGAGGTCGGCTTCGAGCTCGGCACGGGTCGCCTTGCGCTCGGTCACCTCGGCTTTCGAGAACAGGAAATCGACGACCTTGTCCTCATACAGGGGGGCGCGCAGCTGGGCCGCCGCGGCCGGCTCCTGCTGGATATATTCCAGGAAGCGCTCGCGGTCCTTGCCCTGATATTGCGAGGCGGCCTGGCCGATCAGCCGGTTCATCTCGGCGTCGCTGACCTGGACTCCGTTGGCCGCGCCGATTTCCGACAACAGCAGCCCGAGCCGGACCCGGCGCTCCGAGATCCGGCGATAATCGTCGGCTTCCGACTCGATCTCGGCGAGCGCCGCCTTCGGGTCGGGCTCGTGGCTCGCCTCGTGGCGAAGCTGGTGCATGATATTCTGGAACTCGGCCTCGACCATCGACAGCGGAACGTCGAAGTTGCAGCGCTCGGCGAGCTGGTCGAGCAGCCGCCGCTTCATGTGCGTGCGGGTGAGGCTGTTGAGCTCCTGGCTCTGCTGGTCGCGAAGGATTTCGCGAAGCTTGTCGAGGCTGTCGAGCCCGAGCGTCTTGGCGAACGCATCGTCGGCCCTGGCCTCGCCGGCGACTTTCACCGCCTTCACCACGACGTCGAAGACGGCGTCCCTGCCCTTGATCGACTCGGCCGGATAGTCGGCCGGAAAGGTCACCTTGACCTCGCGCGCGTCGCCGGCCTTGGCCCCGATCAGCTGGTCCTCGAATCCCGGGATCAGCCCGCCCGATCCGATCTCGACCGACATGTCTTCGCCCTTGCCGCCCTCGAACGGCGTGCCGTCGACCTTGCCCTCGAAGTCCATGACGACGAGGTCGCCAGTCGTCGCCTTGTGGCTCTTGGGCGCGTCCTTCCAGCTCTTGTTCGACTGGACCAGCCGGTCGATCTGTTCGTCGACCTGCGTCTCGTCGGGCTCGACGGTCAGGCGCTCGAGCTTGAGCCCGTCGATGTTCGGCACAGGAATGTCGGGCAGCGCTTCCAGCCGGACACGCACCTCGGCGTCCTTTCCGGGCTCATATTCCTGCTTGAGCTCGACTTCCGGCTGCATCGCCGGCCGCAGGTTCTTGTCCGCCAGCAGCCTCTGGACGCCGTGCTGGACGGCACTGTTGAGCGCATCCTGCTGAAGCGCGTCGCCGTGCATTTTGCGGATGAGGTTCGGCGGCACCTTGCCGGGACGAAAGCCGGGCATCCGCACCTGCGGCGCGATCCGCTTCACCTCCTGCTCGACGCGAGCGTCGATTTCCACTGCCGGAATGGTCAGCATGAAGTCGTGCTTGAGGCCCTTGCTCTCGGTCTCGACGGTCTTGGTCACTATTTGGTGGTCCTGCTTCAGTTTTGCCGGCCGGGCTCGGCGGATGGTGCGCGCGGAGGGACTTGAACCCCCACGTCTTTCGACACTGGAACCTAAATCCAGCGCGTCTACCAATTCCGCCACGCGCGCGCGGACGCTTTGTCAAAGGTGGGCGGCGCTATAGCAAGGATCGGCGAAGGGGCAAGCGCGCTTCAATCATTTCGCGGGCTGCAACCCGCTGACGGCGCTGGCGTTTGGTCTCATTAGGAGAACAAAGATTTCACAGCAGCCAAACCCGCCCCAGGTCCCGCCCGAAACCCCTGCAC
>CAMPJH010000047.1 GCA_946886845.1 uncultured Sphingomonas sp.
GCTTCGAGGCCAACGAAGGCATCATCATCATCGCCGCGACCAACCGTCCCGACGTCCTCGACCCGGCGCTGCTCCGGCCCGGCCGCTTCGACCGCCAGGTGGTGGTCCCGCGGCCCGACATCGATGGCCGCGAGAAGATTCTCGGGGTTCACATGAAAAAGGTGCCGCTGGCGCCCGATGTCGACCCGCGCGTGATTGCCCGCGGAACCCCCGGTTTCTCCGGCGCCGACCTCGCCAATCTGGTCAACGAAGCCGCGCTTCTCGCTGCCCGCAAGGGCAAGCGCCTGGTCGCGATGCAGGAGTTCGAGGCGGCCAAGGACAAGGTGATGATGGGCACCGAGCGCAAGTCGATGGTGATGACCGAGGACGAGAAAAGGATGACCGCCTATCACGAGGCCGGCCACGCCATCGTCGCCCTCCACGAACCGGCGTCGGATCCGATCCACAAGGCGACCATCATCCCGCGCGGCCGGGCGCTTGGCATGGTCATGCGCCTGCCGGAGCGCGACAGCTATTCCTACCATCGCGACAAGATGTACGCGAACCTCGCCGTGGCGATGGGCGGCCGCGTCGCCGAGGAGCTGATCTTCGGCTACGAGAAGGTGTCCTCAGGCGCCGCTTCCGACATCAGCTATGCGACCGGCCTTGCCCGCGACATGGTCACCCGCTGGGGCCTGTCCGACGCGCTCGGGCCGCTGCAATATGCCGAGGCCGACGAGGAAGTCTTCCTCGGCTATTCGGTCAATCGCCAGCGGCAGATGTCGGACGAGACCGCCCGCGCGATCGATAAGGAAATCCGCCGCATCGTCGACGATTCTTATGAGCGGGCGAAGACCTGCCTCAGCGAAAATAGCGCCGAGCTCGAAACCCTCGCCCAGGCTTTGCTCGAGTTTGAGACGCTGAGCGGCGACGAGATCAAGATCCTGCTCGAGGGCGGCACGATCGACCGTGGCGGAAACGCCGGCTCGACGATCCCGGCGGCAGGCTCGTCGGTTCCCAAGTCGGGCCGCAAGCCGCGCCCGATCGGCGGACCGGCGGCCGCCGGCGCCTAAGCCGCTGCGAACGCTTGCGGCGATGCAGGCGGTTCTAGCCGAGGGTCCCGACGAGGATCGCCGAAAACAGGCCCAGCACGATCGATGCGAAGATCAGGAGCAGCAGTGTTCGCCACAATGCTCCAATCCGGCCAAGCGCGTAGGTCCCCTTGAGCTGCCGATACATGTGGAACGGCGGCAATAGCCACAGCAGCCCCGCCATTGCCGTCATTCCCAAGGCGCCGAACAGCAGGCCGGCCACAACCAGCAGGCTCATGAAGCACAGCGAATAGGTGACGAACACGGTGTGGTCGTAGGGGCGGAAGCGGCGGCTGAACGGGAACAGCAGCCAGACAAATGGCACCGACAGCGGAATGATCAGCCAGCTGAACTTATAGGCGTTGGTCTTGAGCTTGTAGGCGACGAGCTCGGGGTTTTTGGCGGCTTTGCTGATGCTGGAGCCAACCCAGCCGGGGATTCCGTCGGCCTGCAGGCCCGCTGCGTCGATGTCGCCGTCGCGAACGCCTTCCATCGCTCGAATTTCATCGTTGAGGTCGCCGATGTCCTCGTTGAGCTCGGCCGTCGGCTGTCCCGATTTCTCGGCGGCGGCGCGCTCGGCCTCCAGCTTCGCCAGCTTCTGCTGGTTGACGCGCAATTCCTCCTCGATCCCGGCTTTCGCCTGCTCCGGAAGCCCGCTGGCGCCGTCGCCGAACAGGCTGACCGCCGCGAACATCAGGAAGGCGCTGAACAGGAAGAGGGCGATCGGTGACACGAACCGCGCCCGCTGGCCGTCGATATAGCGCCGGGTCAGGTCGCCCGGGCGCCACACGAGCAGCGGCAGCGTTCGCCAGATCTTGCCCTCGAAGTGGAGAGCTCCATGAAGGAAGTCATGGAAGAAGGCCGACAAGGTGCGGTGGACGTGCGCCTGCTGGCCGCAGTTCTGACAGTAAGGGCCGGCGAGCGGGGTGCCGCAGTTGAGGCAATTGGCCTCCTGCGTGTGGCCGTCAGCCGCCTCGCCGGCCTTTGGCTCGACCGCCCGTCCGAGCATTCCGCCCGTCACCGCTTCCCCGATCGCCTCGAATTCCGGCATTGGTCCCCCTTGCGCCGATATTAGGCGGCCATTGTTTGCCATGCTAGCTCCTCGCGCCATGAAGCGCGTCGGGCTGCTCGGCGGGTCGTTCAACCCCGCCCACCCGGGCCACCGGCAATTGAGCCTGGCGGCGATCGACGCGCTCGGCCTCGACGAGCTGTGGTGGCTCGTGTCCCCCGGCAATCCACTCAAGCAAGGCTCGGACATGGCACCCTACGAGGCGCGGCTCGCCTCGGCCGAAGCGATGGCGCGCGGAACGCCGATCCGGGTTTCCGATTTCGAGCGCGACGCCGGTACCCGCTATACGATCGACACCCTGCGTGCGCTGCTCGACCGCTATCCCGACCATCGCTTCATCTGGCTGATGGGGGCAGACACTGTTGCCGAATTTCATCGCTGGAAGGATTGGCGACAAATCGCTCAACTGGTTCCAATTGCGGTGCTTCCCCGCCCGGGCTATGATGATCGGGCCCGCGCGGCGCGCGCGATGGGCTGGTTTTCGGACTTTGTCCGCCCCGAAGACCAGGCGAAATGTTGGACGGAGTGGAGTCCACCGGCGATCATATTCCTTCGCCTGCCGACCGACCCCACGTCCGCTACAGCCATGCGCGCGCTCGATCCCGACTGGCATCGTCGATCGCGGTCCCCGGATACCGGGCCGCCTGATGACCGTGCGCCGACTGCATGAGGAGACCCCTTGGCCGATCGCACCGCTAAGCCCGCCGCCAACGGCGGTGAGCCCGATACCGTCGAACAGCTCCACAAGCTGGTGCTGCAGTCGCTCGACGACGACCAGGCGCTCGAGGTCGTGTCGATCCCGCTCGAGGGCAAATCGAACATCGCCGACCACATGGTGATCGCCTCCGGCCGTTCGACCCGCCAGGTCGCGTCGATGGCGGGCAAGCTGGCCGAGCGCATTAAGCAGCGGTTCGGGAAGAATGTGCGAATCGAAGGGCTTCCGGCCGCCGACTGGGTGCTGATCGATGCCGACGACGTCATCGTCCATTTGTTCAGGCCGGAAGTACGAAGTTTTTACAATTTGGAACGAATGTGGGCTTTCGGCGATGATGCGCTGAGTGCAACGGCCACTAGCGGGTGAGGGCGATGCGTCTGACGGCGGTTCTGTTCTGGCTTCTGGCGTTGCTCGCGCAGCCCGCTGCCGCGCAATCGCCGCTCGCCGCGCACCTTCAGCAGCAGCTGTCGATGCTGGTGACAACCAAGTCGGCCGACGTCGGCATCGCGGCGATCGACCTCAAGACCGGCGAAACCGTCAGCGTTCGCGGCAATCGCACCTACCCGATGGCCAGCACCGTTAAGCTCGCCGTCGCGGCAACCTATTTATCCTATGTCGAAAATGGCGAGCGCTCGCTCGACGAGACGATCGGCGGCCGGTCCGCGGCGAGCCTGATGCGGGCGATGATCGTCCGCAGCGACAATCGCGCGACCGACCTGCTGCTGCGCAACCTCGGCGGCCCGAGCACCGTCCAGAAGTGGCTGGAATGGCACAAGGTCGACGGGATGCGGATCGACCGCACCATCGCCCAGCTGCTCCACGCCAAGCGCGACCTTTACGAAGATTTGGACTCCTCGACTCCGCTGGCGATGGCGACATTCCTCAAGCGGCTCGACAAAGGCGAACTGCTGAAGCCGCAAAGCCGCAATTACCTGCTCGACCTGATGGCCCAGTGCACGACCGGCAGCAACCGGATGAAGGCGCTGCTTCCGGCCGGATCGGTCGCCCACAAGACGGGCACCCTCAACGGCTACACCAGCGACGTCGGCTTCTTCAGGTTGCCGGACGGCCGCCGGGTGGCGATCGCGATTTTCGCGCGCGGTGGAAGCAATCGGCCGCGGGCGATCGCCGAAGCGGCGCGGGCGGTCTATGACGGCTTCCTCGCGGTTGTCCGCTGGCCGTACAATGCCCCGCGCGCCCTGAACGCGCCTTAAGGGCTTGCTCCTCCACATCGTCGCTCGCGGGAAGATCGGTCGCTGCGCGGAGGCCGAGCTGGTCGACCGCTACCTGAGGCGCATCGCTTGGCCGGTGAAGCTGACCGAGCTACCCGACAGCGGCCGCGCCGCCCCACCGCTGCCGCCGAACAGCGTCAGTATCTTGCTCGACGAGCGCGGCGAGGCGCTTTCGTCGATGGAGCTGGCCCGCAAGCTCGAGGAATGGCGCGACGGCGGCAAGCGCGAGGCGCGATTTTCAATCGGCGGCGCCGACGGCCACAGCCCCGGCGACCGTGCGCAAGCGAACCTGCTGCTCTCGTTCGGCCAGGCGACCTGGCCGCACCTCCTCGCCCGGGCGATGCTCGCCGAGCAGCTGTTCCGGGCGACGTCGATCCTTGCCAATCACCCCTATCATCGCGAAGGCTGAGCCAATGTTAAAACTCGGCGCAGCCTTGCTCCTCATCGCCAGTTCGGCGGCGCTCGGCGCGAGCGCTCCGTTGCAGCCGGAGCTTCTGCCGATCGACCTCGAGCTTCGCCAGGCCCGGAGCGACGCTGCCGCGGCCGAAGCGCGGCAACGGCGGTTCGAAGCGGCGGCAACCAAGGCCAGCGACCTAGCCTCACGGCTTCGCGCGCAGCAACTGGCTGCAGCCGAAGCGATCGCCGTCGCCGAAGCGCGGATCAGCGCCGCCGATGCCGAAGCGCGGCTGATCCGCACCTATCTTGCCGTGCAACGCCAGCGGCTTGCCGCCGAGCAGGCCCCGGCCAGCTCGCTGCTCGCCGGGCTGGCGCTGATGGCGCGCCGGCCGCCGATCCTACTGCTCGCCGATTCCGGCTCCGCCGAGGAGCTGGTCAAGCTGCGGCTGCTGATCGCGGCGACGACTCCAGCCATCCAGGCCAGGACCGCGGCGCTGGCTGACCAGCTCGATCGCGGCAGCCGGCTCGAGCGGGCGGCGCTGCAGGCGCGCTCGGCGATGGCCGGGAGCCGGGACGAGCTCGCGCGCAGGCGAACTGCGTTCGCCGAGCTCGAGGCGAGGGCAGTGCGCCTTGCCGAAGGCCGGGGCGCCGAGGCGCTCAGCGCGGGCGATGTCGCCATTGCCAGCGAGGAACGCCTGTCGGAGCTCGGGCGGGCGGCACAATCGGGGCGGTCGGCGAACGAGCTGGCGCTCGAGCTGGCCGGGCTCGGCCCGGCGCCGCTGCCTCGCGCCGGCAATTCTCAGCAGACCGAGCTTGCCTACGTGCTGCCGTCGGCGGCGCCGGTGATCGACGGCCTGGGCGCCGTCAGCGCCGCCGGGGTACGCTCGCGGGGCGTGACGTTGGCCACCCGGCGCGGCAACGCGCTGGTTGCGCCGGCGGCCGGCCGGATCCTGTTCGCGGGGCCGTTCCGCGATTATGACGGGGTCGTGATCATCGACCACGGCCGCGGCTGGAAGAGCGTGCTGGTCAACGCCGGCTCCAGCCTGGGCCGCGGTACGGCCGTCAAGCTCGGCGATCCGCTCGGAATCGCTCTCGGCCCGGTCGAGGTCCAGCTCCAGCACGGCGGCAGGCCGGTTTCGCCCGCTCTCATCGCAGGTTCATCTGCGATACTGTCAAATACGCGCAAATCCGGCTAAATCAGCGACGCGACACCAGGAACAACGCCATGAAACTCATCCACAAAGCCCTGCCCCCGCTGGCGCTCGTCGGAGCGCTGGCCTTGGTCCCGATCACGACCAGCTCGCTGGCGGCCGCCGACGTCGCCAATTACAAAGAGCTCGAGAAGTTCATGAGCGTCTATGAGCGGGTCAAGGGCGCCTATGTCGACCAGGTCGACGACCAGACCCTGATCAACGGCGCCATCGACGGAATGCTGGCGTCGCTCGATCCCCATTCGAGCTATCTCGAGGAATCCGATTTCGACACGCTTCGGACGACCACCGACGGCAATTACGGCGGGCTCGGAATCACCGTCTCGATCGAGGACGGCGCGGTCAAGGTTATCGCTCCGACCGAAGACACGCCGGCGTGGAAGGCCGGGGTCAAGGCCGGCGACTACATCACCCACATCAACAGCGAGCTGGTTTACGGGGTCTCGCTCGACGAAGCGGTCGAAAAGATGCGCGGCGAGCCGGGAACCGGGATCAAGCTGACCATCGTCCGCCCTGGTCGCGACAAGCCGTTCGACCTGTCGATGGTCCGCGAGCGGATCCAGCTTCGCCCGGTCAAGTGGGAGGTGAAGGACGGCATCGCCATCATCGACATCAACACCTTCTCGGGCAACGCCGCCGAGGAAACCCAGGCAGCAATGATGGCCGCCAACAAGGCCACCGGCGGTCGTCCGCTCGGCTATATCGTCGATCTCCGGTCGAACCCGGGCGGGCTGCTCGACCAGGCGGTCGAGATCAGCGACGTCTTCCTCAACCGCGGCGAGATCGTTTCGCAACGCGGCCGCGAGAAGGCCGATATCGAGCGCTATTACGCTAAGGCCGGCGACATGGCGCAGGGCGCGCCGATCATCGTCCTGGTCGACGCCGGCACCGCCTCGGCCGCCGAAATCGTCGCCGGCGCGCTGCAGGACCAGCGACGGGCGCTGGTCATGGGCGAAAAGAGCTTCGGCAAGGGCAGCGTCCAGACGGTCGTCCAGACCGGGCCGCGGAGCGCGCTCCGGCTGACGACCGCGCGCTATTACACGCCGTCGGGACGCTCGGTTCAGGCCGGCGGAATCGACCCGGACATCTCGGTCCCGCAGCTTTCCGATCCGGATTACAAGGATCGTCCGCGGGTCCGCGAGGCCGACCTTCGCCGCCACCTGCTGGCCCAGGCCAAGGCCGAGGACAAGTTGCTGGAGCAGGACGATGTCTCGAAGGATCCGCGCTTCGCGATGACCGCCGAGGAGCTCAAGAAGAAGGGCATCGAGGACTTCCAGCTGCAATATGCGCTGAACACCTTGAAGCGGCTCGCAAAGCCGGCCGCGGTCGCTTCCAGCGGCGGCCAGTCCAAGTCGCGGCGCTAGACTGGGCCGATGGCTGAAGCGACGCTCGGCGGCGGGCGCGGCATGATGCCAAACCTCGCCCGCGCCGAAGTTGCCCGGCTGATCGCCTTGCTGCTGCCGCTGGCTTTGCTCGGCGGGGCGCTGGGCTCGCAATATCTCGGCGGCCTCTACCCATGCGAGATGTGCTACTGGCAGCGCTGGCCGCACGCCGCGGCGATCATGCTCGCGGCGCTGGCCTTCACGGTACCGGCGGCGTCGGCGCGTTCGCGGCTGCTGGTCCTGCTGGCGGCGCTGGCAATCGCCGTTTCCGGAGCGATCGGGGTCTATCATGCCGGCGTCGAGCTCGGCGTGTTCGAAGGCTTCACCACCTGCACCAGCACTGCCCGGGCGGCGACGACCAAAGATCTCCTCGAGCAGCTGATGAAGGTCCCGCTGGTACGCTGCGACCAGGTGCAATGGGCGTTCCTCGGAATTTCGATGGCGGGATGGAACGCCATCCTGTCGCTGGGCGGGGCGGCGCTGATTGCCTGGCTGGCGCTGACCGGCAGGCGCGCATGACCGGCCCGTGGCGCCCGGGCAGCAAGCGTCCTGACCGGGCGTCGATGATCCGGGTCGACCAGGCGGGCGAATATGGGGCGACCCGAATCTACGCCGGTCAGCTGGCGGTGCTTCGGCAAAACTCTCCCGCGGCGAAGCTCATCTCGCGAATGGCGATCCAGGAGCAGCGCCACCTCAAGCGCTTCGACCAGCTGGTCGCCGAGCGGCGGGTCCGGCCGACAGCGCTGCAGCCGCTGTGGAATGTCGCCGGCTTCGCGCTCGGCGCCGCCACCGCGCTGATCGGCGAAGAAGCGGCGATGGCCTGCACCGACGCTGTCGAGACCGAAATCGACCGCCACTACAGCCATCAGCTCGACGCGCTTGGCGACGATGACCCCATATTGTCGGCCGACATCGCCGAGTTCCGCGCCGAGGAGCTCGAGCATCGCAACATCGCTCGATCGGCCGGCGCCGAGCGCGCTTTTGCCTATCCCCTATTGACCGGCGCGATCCGCGCGGCATGTCGTGCAGCAATCGCGCTTTCCAAGCGGGTTTAGGGGAACCCGGTTGCTCCCTCGGCCGCTTTATCCGTGAAAGGTTTGGACCATGACTAAGTTCCTGATTTCCCTCGCTGCGACGGCCGGTGTCGGGACCGTGTTGAGCGTCGCCGCAATGCCCGCGGCGGCGCAGGACGCGGGTGACGTGCGAGTCGCCGAGATCATCGTCTACGGCAACGATCCGTGCCCGCGGTCGACCGAGGACGAAGTGGTGGTGTGCGCGAGGAAGCCGGAAAGCGAGCGCTACCGGATTCCGGAGCGCTATCGCGAAAGCGGGCCGATCCAAACCCGCCAGAGCTGGGCGATGCGCGCCAAGAGTTTCGAATATGTCGGCCGCACCGGGACGATGAGCTGCTCGGCGGTTGGCCCGGGCGGGCACACCGGCTGCCTGCAGAACATGATCGACCGGGCCAGGGCCGAAGCGCGCGAGGCCAGCGGCGAGGCTGTGCCGCCCCCCGAAAACTCGGTCCCCGGCGACTGATCCTCAGACGAGCTCGCGAAACGCGTAGCGGTCGCGGATCTTCGTGTTGAAGTAGCTGCCCTTGGAGAAGGCGCGGCGCAGCGCGGCGACTTCGTCCTGCGGAACGCCCGAATAGACATAGCGGCGGCCGCTGACGAACTCGATGGCGAGCTCGCGGCGCTCGGGCGAATAGTCGAAACGGCGGATTACGGTGGACGGCATCTCGCCGCGGTAAACGCCCGAGCCGAGTGGATTGATGCCTTCCGGCGCCGATGTGATAAGGCCTTCGATCGCATTTGGGGAGGGCGCGAATGGCAACTGAAATTCTCGATGGGACGATCGATCCCGCGGAACCCGTCCGCAGCAAGCGCGGATATCTGATGTTCGACACGCTTCGCTTCCGTGATCGCAAGGGCGGCGAGCGAAGCTTGAAGAAGATCTGCTGCGCCGGCGACGTCGGCGCGGCGGTTCGCAAGGGCGGCGCCGGGCGCTTCTATTTGTCGAGCGGCGGCGGCCAGACCGGAATCCACGGAGTGCGCATGGACGACGGCACCAAGGCCTATGCCCATTATAACAATATCGAGCTCTTGCTGCTGATCGGCATCGTGATCGGCCTGTTCTTCGTGGTCGTCGGAATCGCCGGCATCGACGGCTTCATGATCACTCCGGTGGTCATCGGCGCGGCGTTCGTAGTGATGTATTTCTACGTTCGCGGCATCCGCGTTTCGGGCCGACGTCAGTTTGAGGCCGACAATGCCTAGTTCGCTGCTGCTCGCGGCAATCCTGATTGGTGGAGCGGCTGCCACCACCCCGCCGTTCCCGCCAGCCCGTTCAGTCGTTCCCTACGTTTCGGGTCCGGGAAGCCATTGCTATTGGGAAATGCATGATCGCTCGGAAAAATGGAAGCGGGGCGGCATCGTCCCCGGCGACCAGGTCCCGGTCGTGCACTTCGTCGATCATGCTTTCGATTCGTGGGACGAAAACCTGGATCATCAGATCGAGATCTCGGTCGGCGACCCGGCACGGCGGCTTTCGGCGAGTGCCTGGACGGGAAGCGGCAATGCCGAGATGCCCGGAATGATCGGCTTTGACCTTAGTGCCGAGCTGCGCAAGCTGATCGGCGGCGCGACCTCGCTGCAAGTGTGGAAGGACGGCCAGCCGGTTTACAACGCCGCTCTGGCGGAAACCCCGACAGCCGCGGAGCTCGACGCCTGCGTCGGCGCACCTCGCGACCCGAATCTAGACGATGAGGAATAGCCGCTCCGGCTAGCAGCGCCAGCCGCCGCCGCTCCACCAGATCCGCTCGCAATTCTGGTTGTTCTGCATCCAGCGCGGAAAGGCGCGGTCGGGGCGGTCGTGCCACCAGTCGTTGTAGCTGCCGGGCTCCCAGCTGCGGTTGTTGTACAACGCCCAGGCGTCGTTCCAGCCGCCGTCGCCGATCACCACGACATCGCCGCGGCGGTGCCGGCGCCGGTCGTGGCGGAACCCGTCGCTTGGGCGGCTGGCCAAGCCGCCGAATGGTCCGCTCGAGATGCCGGGCCCCGATCCGGCGGCAAAGGCCTGCGGATCGGCGGCGGAGGCGGGCAGGGCGATGGCGGCAAGCGGGACGGCCGCGAGAATCAGGACAGCACGCATCGAAGCTGCTC
>CAMPJH010000048.1 GCA_946886845.1 uncultured Sphingomonas sp.
GGCTTGCGGCCGACCCGGTCGGACAGCCAGCCGAAGAAGACATAGAGCGGCGCGCTGGCGACGGTCACGCCGAGCATCAGCGCGTCCTTGGTCGCCTCCGGGACTCCGAGCGACTTGGTCAGGAACACCTGAATATAGAAGAAGGACAGATACCAGACCGCGCCCTGCGCGAGCATGATCCCGAAGAAAGCGATCAGAACGCGCTTTAAAATGTCCCAGCGGGCGAACGATTCGCGCAGCGGCGCGGTGGTGACCGCACCCTCTTCCTTGAGCTTGGCGAAGGCTGGGCTCTCCGACAGCCTGAAGCGCAGCCACACCGAGATGGCCAGCAGCACGACCGAAATCAGGAAGGGCACCCGCCAGCCCCAGTCCAGGAAGGCCGCCTCGCCGACCGCGGTGCGGGTGGCGAGGATCACCAGCAGCCCGGCGATCAGGCCGATCGACGCGGTGACCTGGATCCAGCCGGTGGTGAAGCCGCGGCGGTCGTTGGGCGAATGCTCGGCGACATAAATCGCCGCCCCGCCATATTCGCCGCCGAGCGCGATCCCCTGCAGGATTCGAAGCAGGATCAGCAGGATCGGCGAGAGGATGCCCGCCGTGGCATAGGTCGGCAGGACGCCGATCAGGAAGGTCGCGCCGCCCATCAGGCTGACGGTGGCGAGGAAGGCGCCCTTGCGGCCGAGCCGGTCGCCGATCACCCCGAAGATAATCGCGCCCAGCGGCCGGAAGGCGAAGCCGGCGGCGAACAGGCCGAGCGCGGCGATCAGGCCGGCGGTCGGGTTGAGCCCGGCGAAGAACACCTTTTGGATGGTCAGCGCCAGGCTGCCGAAGATGAAGAAGTCGTACCATTCGAAGGCGGTGCCGGCGGACGAGGCCGCGATCACCTTCGACATCGACCATGGCTTGTGCCCGGCTTCGGCCATACTCAGCTCCCCTGCGGCTGGCAGGGTTAGCAGCGCCGTTCCGTCAGTCCAGCTTGCGGATCGTGCCGTCGAGGCGGCCGAGGCGGACCCCGAGCTTTTTCGCCGCGACATGGTTGGTCAGCGTCTTGCGGTCGCGCATCGCCAGCGTCTGGTCGATGCTGATGCCGCCTTTCATCTTGTAGCGAATCCTAGCGTTGGGCCCGTCGATCGTGATCCGCACCGGACCGACCGCCTCCGACATGACGGCGGTGAAGCTGTTCGGGCCTGAGGGGCGCACGACCCAGCGACGCTCTTTCTTCGGCTTGCCTTCCTCCTTGATCGAATCGAGCAGGATCAGGTCGCCGTTGGCGGCGCGGCGGCCGACGCTGTCGGTGATGTGGCGCACGGGTTTGCGGAAGCCGACCTTGATCTGGCTCTCGGCATGGGTGCGGCCGATGAAGAATCCGGCGAAGTCGAACTTCGGCTGGTCGGCGGCCGCCACTGGGGCCGCGACGGACAAAGCGACGATCAGGAGCGATGGAAGGAGCTTCACTGCCGGCCCTCCAGGAGTGACTCGACGACTCCGGGGTCGGCCAGCGTCGAGGTATCACCAAAGCCGCCGGTCTCGCCCTCGGCGATCTTGCGCAGGATCCGCCGCATGATCTTGCCGGACCTAGTCTTTGGAAGTGCTGGGGTGAAATGGATCTTCTCGGCCACCGCCATCCCGCCGATCTCCTTGCGAATTTCCTGGTTGAGCTCCTGGCGAAGCGAATCGTCGCCTTCCTCGCCGGCGTTCAGCGTGACGTAGGCGTAGATGCCCTGGCCCTTCACCTCGTGCGGGAAACCGACCACCGCCGCCTCGGCAACCTTGGCGTGGGCGACCAGCGCACTCTCCACTTCGGCGGTGCCGATGCGGTGGCCGGAGACGTTGATGACGTCGTCGACCCGGCCGGTGATCCAATAATATCCGTCCTTGTCGCGGCGGCAGCCGTCGCCGGTGAAATAGAGGCCGGGGTAAGTACTGAAATAGGTCTGGAAGAAGCGCTCGTGGTCGCCCCACAGGCTGCGCGCCTGCCCGGGCCAGGACGAGGCGAGGCAGAGGTTGCCGCTGGCTTCGAGTCCGAGGACGTTATGCTCGGAATCGACCAGCAGCGGCTTGATCCCGGGCAGCGGCCGCGTTGCCGACCCAGGCTTCAGCGCCGTTGCTCCGGGGAAGGGCGCGATCAGGATGCCGCCGGTTTCGGTCTGCCACCAGGTGTCGACGATCGGGCAGCGACCGTCGCCGACCACCCGCCAATACCATTCCCAGGCTTCCGGGTTGATCGGCTCGCCGACCGTGCCGAGCAGCCGCAGCGACTTGCGGCTATGCGCCTTCACCGGCTCGTCGCCCTCGCGCATCAGCGCCCGGATGGCGGTCGGCGCGGTATAGAAGATGGTCACCCCGAGCCGGTCGACGGTTTCCCAGAAGCGGCCGAAGTCGGGGTAATTGGGAACCCCGTCGAACATGACGCTGGTCGCGCCCATCGCCAGCGGACCGTAGACGACATAGGTGTGGCCGGTGATCCAGCCGACGTCGGCGGTGCACCAGAAGATGTCGTCGGGGCGATAGTCGAAGATCCACTCGAAGGTCGTCGCCGCCCAGACCGCATAGCCGCCGGTGGTGTGGACGACGCCCTTCGGCTTTCCGGTGGAGCCGGACGTGTAGAGGATGAACAAGGGGTCCTCGGCGTTCATCACCTCGGGCTCGCAGGTCGTCGACAGCTGGTCGCGGACGCCTGAATAAGAGACGTCGCGGCCTTCCTTCATCGGCACGTCGGCGCCGGTGCGGGTGACGACGATCACGGTCGGAACGTCGCGCCGTGCCAGGGCTTCGTCGACATTCTTCTTGAGCGGGATCGGCTTGCCGCCGCGCACGCCTTCGTCGGCGGTGATTACCGCGCAGGCGTCGCAATCGGCGATCCGGCCGGCGAGGCTGTCGGGCGAGAAGCCGCCGAACACGACCGAATGGACGGCGCCAATCCGGGCGCAGGCGAGCATCGCCGCCGCCGCTTCGGGGATCATCGGCATATAGATCATCACCCGGTCGCCGCGCTCGATTCCGCGCGACTTCAGCAGATTGGCGAAACGGCAGGTCTCTTCGTACAGCTCGCGATAGGAGATGGTGCGGCCCTCGCCGGGTTCGTCCGCTTCGAAGATCAGGGCGGTGCGATCGCCATTCTTTTCGAGATGGCGGTCGAGGCAATTGACCGACAGGTTGAGCTGGCCATCGGCGTACCAGCGGATCCGGAAATGCTCCTCGTCGAACGACCAGTCGCCGGCCTCGGCCGGGAATTTCGACCAGTCGAGCCGCTTCGCCTGGTCTAGCCAGAAGCCGTCGGGGTCGCGCTCGGCCCGGTCGCGAAGCCCGGCCAATTCCTTCGGTCCGATTCTCGCGTTGAAGCCTTCGGGAACCGGATGCACGACTTCACTCACTCAGCGACTCCTTACCCGCGCGCCCGGTCGAGAACGCGCAGGGCCTGTTCCAGGTGCGGCCGGTCGACCATCCTGCCGTTTACCGACAGCGTGCCGGCATCAGGATCGGAATCGAACGCATCGACCACCGCCTGCGCGTGCGCGACTTCTTCCGCGGACGGCGTGAACGCAGCATTGATGATCGGCACCTGGTCGGGGTGAATCGCAAGCTTGCCGGTAAAGCCTTCGCGGCGCGCCGCCTCGGCCTCGCTACGCAGGCCTTTGCCGTCGCGAAAATCGGCGAACACGCCATCGATCGGCTGGACGCCGGCGGCGACCGCTCCGGCGAGGCAAAGGGACCGCGCCAGCCGGTAGGTGAAGGCGAGCTCGCCATCCGCGTCACACTTCGACGAGGCTCCGAGCGCCGCCGACAAATCCTCGGCGCCCCAGCTCATCGCCGCCAGCGCCGGCGAGCAACCGCGATAGCTGAGCAGGCCGAACAGGCTCGCCGGGGTCTCGGTGACGATCGCATGGACCGGCAGGTTGCCGGTGCGGTGCGCCAGCTCGGCGACGTCGCTGCCGCTCTCGGTCTTGGGCAGCACGACCCCCGTGAAATCGGGCGAGGCAAAGACCGCCAGGTCGGCCTTGATGTAGTCGCTGGCGAGCGGGTTGATCCGCACCCACCATTCGGGTCCGCCGGTCCGCTTGGGAAGCGCTTTGAGGATCTCGCGCGCGTCGGCTTTCCGTGCCGGAACGACGCTGTCCTCGAGATCGAAGATGATCGCGTCGGCGTCGGATTCGACGGCTTTGGCGATCTTCTTCTCGCTGTCCGCCGGGACGAACAGCCAGCTCCTCGGCTGGGTCATTGCGGAGTCTTGAGAAGCAAGGCGGTGCGGGTGCATTCGCACACCAGCTCGCCGCGCTGGTTGAAGCTGCGATGGGCCCAGGTGACGATCCCGGCATTGGGCCGCGACTTGCTGTCGCGAACGGCGATGCACTCGCTCTCGCTATTGAGCGTGTCGCCGACGAACACCGGGTTGGGGAATTTGACCTGGTCGAAACCGAGGTTGGCGACCAGCGTCCCGAGCGTCGTGTCGGCGACGCTGACCCCGATCATCAGCCCGAAGGTGAAGACCGAATTGACCAGCGGCATGCCGAATTCCGACTGCGACGCATACTCGTGGTCGAGGTGCATCGGCTGCGGATTGTGGGTGAGGGTCGAGATGAGGACGTTGTCGGTCTCGGTGACGGTGCGGGTGACCGCGTGCTCGACGCGGTCGCCGACGGTCCATTCATCGAAATATCGCCCTGGCATGGCGCCGGTCTAGAACAGGAATGGCGCGGAAGGGAAGGCGAGCCGGTTCAGCTCTCCGGGACCCCGCGGAACCGGTCGATCGATTCGAAGATCGCCGAGACCGCCGCCCGCTCTTCCTCGCCGAGCTCGGGCCGCCAAATGTCGAAGAGCAGGATGATCCGAAGCTCGCCGCTGGGGTTCTTCGCCTCATGCTCGATGCTGTCGTCGAAGATCAGCATCTTGCCTTCCCGCCACTCGCGGGTTTCATTGCCGACGCGCAGCCAGCAGCCCGGCGGGACGATCAGCGGCAGGTGGCAGATCAGCCGGCAATTGAGCATTCCGCCGTGCGGCGGGATGTGGGCGCCCGGCTCGAGCCGCGAGAACAAAACCGCCGGAGTCTGCGCGCCGATTTGGCTGAGGGGCACCTTTTCGAGCGCCGCCATGGTTGCGGGACAGCGCGCCGCATTTTCTTCGACCACCTTGCCGTTGCGCCACAGGTAAAGCGCGCTCCAGTCCTGATTCTCGTTGAGCCCGTGGAAGTCGCGATGGGGGCGGTCGGGCTCGTTCTCGATATAGGGCCGGAACTCCGCGTCCTCGAGAAGCGCCACCAGCTCGGCGCGGATTGCCGGCGCCGCCGCTTCGATAGCCGGAACCCAGTCGAATTCCTCGCGCTCGAAATACTGCCGCTGCGCCAAATAGGGATAATAGAAGACCGACGGCTGCTGGACGAAGATCTGCCGCTCGCCCTTGAGCATGTCGAGGGAGTGCTTGAGGCGGAGCGCAGCCGCTGGGTCAGCCGGGGCGGCGCCGGCAACCGCAGCGTCGAGTGAGCGCTGGAACTGCTGCGCCCGCTCCTGGATGAACGCCTGGGCGCGCTGCAGCTCGGCGACGATACCCGGGTCGACCAAGCGCGCCTGCCGAGCGGCCTTCAGCGCCGACTGATAGAAAGCCATCGCCGCCTTGGCGTCGCCACCGCGCGCGTAGCCGTCGCCGCGCTTCAAAAGCTCGGCGATCTCGCCGCCGGGCTGGTCGTTCACGCCGCCTCGCTCACGTCGCGCTCGGCGTCGAACGCCGCATGCGCTTCATCGATGTCCTCGACGTGGTCGAGCGCCCATTGCTCGATGCCGCGGAGCGGCTCGACCAGCGAATGGCCGAGCGCGGTCAGCTCATAATCGACGCGCGGCGGAATGGACGGGGTGACAGTGCGGCTGACGAGGCCGTCGCGCTCGAGGTTGCGCAGCGTCAGCGTCAGCATCCGCTGCGACACGCTGGGTATTTCGCGGCGAAGCTCGTTGAAGCGCCGGCTGCCGCCCGACAGCGTGGTGACAACCAGGACGGTCCACTTGTCGCCGATCCGTTGCAGCAAGTGGCTGATCGTCCGGCAGACGGGATTGGTCGGGTCTTTCATCGCGTCGGTTCCTTCGCTGTTCCTGTCCCACAAACTTGTTCGTCCACCACAAAAAAGTGCGTTCTTGCGGGCGATTCGCGTGTGGTTATTTAGGGTGCCTCGGTAACAAATCCATACTTAGGAGGCAAGAGTGACCATCCTGCATATCGACAGCAGCATCAGCGGCGATACCAGCGTCAGCCGCACCATCTCCAGGGCGATCGCCGATCGGCTCGCCCGCGGCGAGCCCAAGGCCCGGCTGATCCGCCGCGACCTGGTCGATCAGCCGCTCGCGCATCTCACCCTCGACGCGTTCGGCGATACATCCATTCTGGATGAATTTCTCGCCGCCGACACGATCGTGATCGGCGCGCCGATGTACAATTTCACGCTTCCGAGCCAGCTCAAGGCCTGGCTCGACCGGATCCTGATCAACGGCACCACCTTCCGCTACACCGAGCATGGACCCGAGGGCCTGGCTGGCGGCAAGAGGGTGATCGTCGCCCTCGCGCGCGGCGGAATCTACGATGCCGGCTCGCCGGCCGCGGCGCTCGAGCATCTCGAAACCTACTTGCGCGGAGTGTTCAATTTCATCGGCATCGAGCCCGAATTCGTCGCCGCCGACGGCGTCAACATCAGTCCTGAGAAAAAGCAGAGCGCAATCCAATTGGCGCTCGGCGAGACAATCCGCCTGGCCGCTTAGGAACGGCTGACGTTCGCGCAGTCGACCGGTTCGTTTCGATACGGTAGCATCGGCGCGACTGGCCGATTGCGTACCGGCCACCAGGGGGGTCGGCATGGTGTTACGATTCGCGCTGCTTCTGTTCATGGTCGGATGTCCGTTGGCGGTTGCATCCGCAGCAGCCGGTTCCGCGCAGCCTGCCCCTTCGGCCGATCCTGCCGCCGGGCTGGACGCCTTCATCCGGCAAGCGATGACGGATTACAAAGTGCCCGGCGCCGCCGTCGCCGTCGTCCATCGCGGCAAGACCGTCTTCTTGAAAGGATATGGCACCCGCCGGGTGGGTGAGGACGCGCCGGTGGACGAGAACACCGTCTTCCAGATCGCATCGGTCACCAAGACGTTCACGGCGGCCGCGGTGGCGGCACTGGTCGGGGATGGCCGGCTCGACTGGGACGACGAAGTCATCATCAGGCTCCCCGAGTTCGCGCTCTACGATCCCTATCCGACACGGGAGGCGACAGTGCGCGACCTGCTCGCCCATCGCACGGGCCTGCCGGCATTCACCGGCGACCTGCTGGGTGAGGTCGGGTATGACCGGGGCGAGGTGCTCCGCCGAATCCGGTTCGTGCCACCTGGAGCGAGCTTTCGCGAGAAGGCACTCTATTCGAACCTCGGGATCTTCACCGCTGGCGAGGTTGCCGCACGCGTTGCCGGATCGAGCTGGGACGATGTCGTTCAAAACCGATTGCTGACGCCGCTCGGCATGACTCGCTCAGCGCCCTCGGTGCGGACGGCGCCGAAGGACGACAATCGCTCAGGCACGTTCGGGTGGGTCAACGGGCGGATGCAGGCGATCACGCCTTCGCACCAGATCGTGATGGGCGCGGCCGGATCGATGGTGTCCACCGCGTCGGACCTGTCGCGCTACATGCGCATGCTGCTCGGCGGCGGCAGCCTCGACGGACGGCCGGTCCTAACTGCCAAAGCGGTCGACGAGATGTTCGAGCCGAGCATGGTTTCGGAGATTGGCTTCGCCGAAGCGCTGCCGATCAGCCAGGAGACCGGGTTCGGCTACGGGATGACCTGGGGCTATTATTACTTCCACGGCGCCAAGGTGCTGGAGAAAGGCGGCGCTCTGGACGGGGCTAGGGCGGTCATCGTGCTGGTACCGGAACGGCAACTCGGCATCGCGGTGGTTGCCAATCTCAACCTGACGATCCTGCCGGAAGCCATTCGCGCTTATGTGCTCGAGCAGGAGCTCGGCCCAGCGACTGCGAACACGCAAGCGACCCTGCTGGAAGCGCAAAAGACGGTGGACAGGCTGCTGGATCCCGATGCACCACCGGCGAACCCGGGCCGCACCAGCGTGCCGCTCGCGGCCTATGCCGGAACCTATGAGAGCGACATCTACGGTCCGTTCGTCCTGACCGCCGCCGGAGACGCTATCAACATCGCGGCGGGACCGGGGCGCTATGCCGGCAAGCTGCGCCATTTCAGCCGCGACACTTTCACGCTGTCATGGCCGCTGATCGATTACGGGACGCAGGACGTGACGTTCACCATCGGTCCGGACGGCAAGCCCACCGGTTTCAGCACCCTGACGTTCGGGCCGTTCAAGCGCGTGGAGCCGAGCGCGGACTGAAGCCGGGCGCTTCAGCCTTCGACCCGGCTCAGGATAGCAACCGAAGCGGGTTTTCGATCAGGGCCTTCATGTCCTGGAGGAAGCTCGCCGCGTCCCAGCCGTCGACCACCCGGTGATCGCACGACAGCGACAGGTTCATCCGCTTGCGGACCTCGATTGCGTCGTCGATCGGGACCAGCTTTTCCTCGATCTTGTTGACAGCGATGATCGCCACCTGCGGCGGGGCGATCACCGGCGTCGAGGCGATCCCGCCCATCGGCCCGAGGCTGGAGATGGTGATGGTCGGCCCGGTCAGCTCGTCGCGGCTCGCTTTGTTGTTGCGTGCAGCGTCCGACAGCCGGCCGATCTCGGTCGCGAGCTGCCACACGCTCAGCCCTTGAGCGCCGCGGATCACCGGCACCAGGAGCCCGTTCTGGGTCTGGGTGGCAATACCCATGTCGACCGATCCGTGGCGCGTCACGACCATCGCCTCGTCGTCGAAGGTGGCGTTCAGCATCGGCCAGTCGGCGAGGGCTTTGGCCATTGCGGTAATAAGGAACGGAAGCAGGGTCAGCTTGGGATTGTCGCCGCGGTCGCGGTTCATCATCGCCCGCGTGTCCTCGAGCGCGGTGACGTCATACTCTTCGACCAGGGTGAAATGCGGAATTCGCCGGTTCGCCTCGGCCATGTTCTCGGCGATCTTGCGGCGCAGGCCGACGACCTTGATCGCTTCGTCCTGGCGCTTCGCGGCCGGGCCGCGGCCCGAAACGCTACCGCCTCGATAGGTGAGATAGGCGTCGAGGTCGGAGTGGCGAATTCGGCCGTCCTTGGCCTTCACTTGCGCGAGGTCGATTCCGAGGTCGCGCGCGCGGGCTCGCACGGCAGGAGAGGCGAGAACATGCGCCCCGCCGCCCGCCTTCGCCACCTCCGGTTCGGGTTGAGGCTCGGGAGCCGGCGCGGCTTTGGCGGGCTTCTCCGCCACCGCCGTCACCGGAATCTCTTCTTCCTGCGCCTCGGTCGGCTCGACGGCGCCATCGCCGAGCGGGCGTTCCTTCTTGCTCTTGGCTGGCGATTCGGTCGAACGGTCCTCGACCTCAGGCGCGGCGGCGCCTTCGGTTTCGATCACCGCCAGCACCGACCCGATCGGTACCATGTCGCCGACTTCACCGGCGAGCTCGACGACCTTGCCGGCGACCGGAGATTCCATCTCGACCGTCGCCTTGTCGGTCATCATGTCGGCGAGCTGCTGGTCCTCCTCGACGCGGTCGCCGAGCCTGACGTGCCAGGCGACGATCTCGGCCTCGGCGATCCCTTCGCCGATGTCTGGCAGCTTGAATTCGTATTTGGCCATTTTTAGTCCGCCATCACTTTCTCGAGCGCTTTCTTGAGACGCTTGGGGCCGGGAAAATAGGCCCATTCATAAGCGTGCGGGTAGGGCGTGTCCCAGCCGGTCACGCGCTGGACCGGCGCTTCCAGATGATAGAAGCAGCGCTCCTGGACCAGGGTGGCGAGCTCGGCACCGAAGCCCGAGGTGCGCGGCGCTTCGTGGACGACCAGGCAGCGGCCGGTCTTTTGCACCGACGCCTCGACCGCCTCGATGTCCAGTGGCACCAGCGTTCTAAGGTCGATCACTTCCGCATCGATGCCCTGCTCCTCGACCGCGGCGAGCGCGACATGGACCATCGTCCCATAGGCCAGCACCGTCAGGTCGGCGCCTTCGCGCACCACCGCCGCCTTGCCGATCGGAACGGTATAATGGCCTTCCGGAACCTCGCTGGCGGGATGCTTGGCCCACGGCTTGACCGGCCGGTCGTGATGGCCGTCGAACGGGCCGTTGTAGATGCGCTTGGGCTCGAA